>JBJHAY010000165.1:1798-8095 GCA_050485205.1 Gammaproteobacteria bacterium | reverse complement strand
CTTCCTGGATCGACTTCGGCGCCAGTCCCCGCGGCACCATCGCCCTGGATATCTGTTCACGCGCCCATGCCTGGCTCAAGGGCAAGGACTTTGTCAGTCCGGAGGATGTTCATGAAGTCCTGCATGACGTGCTGCGCCACCGTGTTCTCTTGAGCTTCGAAGCCGAGGCCGCCGGCGTCGACCCGGACAAGGTACTGGACACCATCCTCGATTTGGTGCCTTCGGCCTGAGGGCCGAATGCCGGGGGAATACAAACGGATGCCAAGTAAACGTCAACCGACCCAGAGCAAGGAGCAGTACCAGGCCAAGGGGGCTTTCATTTCCCTGGACCAGCTATTGCATCAACGCCATGCCGCCAGAACCCTGGCACTTGACTTCCATTCTCGCAACCGGCTTGGCATGGCCGGTTCCCATATCTCCAAGACCAAGGGGCGTGGCGTGGATTTCGAGGAACACCGGGCCTACCAGCCTGGCGATGACATCCGCAGTATTGATTGGCGGGTCACCGCCCGCACCGGCCGCCCCTTCACCAAGATATTCCGCGAAGAACGGGAGCGTCCGGTGATGATTGCGGTGGATCAGGGACATGGCATGTTCTTTGGCAGTCAGGTGGCCTTCAAGTCCGTGGTGGCGGCAGAGGCTGCGGCCATCATTTGCTGGGTCACGGTGGACAATGGCGACAGGGTCGGTGGCGTGGTATTCAACGACCATCAGCAGACTTTCATCAAACCCAAGCGCGGCAAGCGCTCGGCCCTGCGTTTTCTGGATACCCTGGCATCCTACAATCAGTCCCTGCTGCAAGCCCATCAGATTGTTGATCAGGACCAGGTTCCCCCTCTGCGCAAAGCCCTTGAGCAGATTTACCGGATAACCAGACCCGGTTCCAATGTCTATGTAGTGAGTGACTTTCGTACCCTGGACAGTGGTTGCCTGGATTATCTGCATCAACTGGCCATCCACAACAATGTCACTTGTGTATTCATTTATGACATTCTGGAGGAGGAACTGCCGGTGCCCGGTATCTACAGCATTACCGACGGGCAACACAAAAGCCTGATCAGTACCCATTCGGATGCTGTGCGTGAGCTTTACCGACAGGACTTCCGCAATCGCCTGGCCTTGCTGGAGGCCGAGTTCACCCGGCTTAAAATTCCCCTAATCACGATTCGGACCCACCAAGTGGTCCTGGAGCAGTTGGAGACATGGAAGCACAAGATCCATTGAGCCAACTGGCGGACATCCACCTACCCGCCACCGTGGGCTTCTGGCCTCCGGCTCCGGGCTGGTGGATATTGGCCGCGGCCCTGATCATCGGTCTGCTGCATCTGTGCCGTGTCGCCTGGTACCGATATCAGTTGCGGCGCCGGCGTCAGGCCGCCCTGGATGAACTGGCGCGCATCGTGCGCCAGTACCAGGAAAAGGCCGCCTTCGACTCCCTGCGCAATCAGGCGGGCCTCGACTTCCTGAAACAGATGAATACCTTGCTCAAGCGTGTCGGCCTGGCGAAGTTTCCTCGCCAGGATGTGGCCTCCCTCAGTGGTGATGCCTGGCTGGCGTTTCTGGATGCCTGTGATCAAACCAGTCACTTTCGTGACGGTCCCGGCAAGGTGCTGGGGGATGGCGTCTACCGGCGCAACTTCGAGGCCGACCCGGAAGCCTTGCAAGTCTTGGTCAGACACTGGGTGGAAAACCGCTATCGGACGGAGCCAAGGTCCATGGCCGCCACGCGTGGGGAGGTGGCGGCATGATCGAGTTCCTGTGGCCCTGGGCTTTCGCCCTGCTGCCCCTGCCAGTGCTGGTGTACTTACTGACGCCACGGGCTGCTACCCGGGAGGCTTCTCTGTATGTGCCCTTCTTCAAGTCCATGTCCAAGGTGGAAACAGTCTCAAGACTCAGCGGGCGTAACGTTGTGCTGACATTGCTGGCCATGCTTGCCTGGCTGGCCCTGGTGACAGCGGCCAGCCGTCCCCAATGGATAGGAGAGCCGATCCAGTTGCCGGTGACCGGCCGCGACCTGATGTTGATCGTTGACGTCTCCGGCAGCATGGAGGCCCAGGACATGCAATTGGCAGGGCAACGCGCCAACCGTCTTGATGTGGTCAAATCCGTGATCGGGGACTTTGTGGAGCGTCGCACCGGCGACCGGCTGGGACTGATTCTGTTTGCCGCCAGGGCTTATACCCAGGCACCTCTGACCTTCGATCGCAATACCGTGCAGATACTGCTGGAAGAAGCCGAAATTGGCATCGTCGAGGAAAACGCCACAGCTATTGGTGATGCCCTGGCACTGGCGGTACGCCACTTGCGGGAACGGCCAGTGGAGAGCCGCATCGCCATTCTGTTGACGGACGGTGTCAACAATGCCGGCCAATTGACGCCCCTGCAGGCCGGAGAACTGGCGGTACGCTCTGGCGTGCGTGTCTACACCATCGGCATCGGTGCCGATGCCAGCACCACCAGTTCCCTGTTCGGCGCCCGCACCGTCAATCCATCAGCCGATCTGGACGAGGAAACCCTCACCGCCATCGCCGAGAACAGTGGAGGTCGTTTCTTCCGCGCGCGCAACCGTACCGAGCTTGAAGAAATCTACGAGTTGCTGGATGCCCTGGAGCCAGTGGAGCAGGAAGCCCAGACCTATCGGCCGGTGCTGTCCCTGTTCTACCTGCCACTGGGGCTGGCCCTGCTGCTCAGCTTTCTGATCGCGGCCATCAAAGTACCCTGGGGCACCCTGTCCGCCTCAATCAGGACTGGCGGGGTGCATTCATGAGCCTCGCCATGTTCGAACAGTTTCATTTTCTGCGACCTCTCTGGTTGCTGGCCTTGATTCCCGCGGCACTGTTCTTTTTGCTGATGCTGGGCTTGCGCAGCAAGGACTCCAGTTGGAGCCGCGCCATTGATCCGGCATTGCTGCCATTCCTACTGGAAAAACATCGCATTCCCGGGCAAAACCGGCCGTTGTACGGCATGTTCCTGATCTGGGCGCTGGCGATCACCGGGATGGCGGGGCCCACCTGGGAAGAAATTCCGGTGCCAGTGCAGGAGCGGGAGGATGCTCTGGTCATGGTGCTGGATCTGTCCTTCTCCATGCTGGCCAATGACCTCAGTCCCAATCGAATGACCCGTGCCCAGCGCAAGGTGATGGATGTCCTGTCCATGCGCAAGCAGGAAGGCCAGACCGCCCTGGTGGTCTACGCTGGCGATTCCCACGCCGTGACCCCGCTCACCGACGATGTGGAGACCATCCGCAACATGGTGCCGGTGCTGGCCCCGGACATCATGCCGGTGATGGGCAGCAACCCAGCCAGTGGCATCCGCCTGGCGGTGGACTTGCTGGCCAATAGCGCCCTGCCCCAGGCGCAGATACTGCTGATTACCGATGGCATCAACCGCAGTGACATTCCCTTGATTCGAGATGCCTTGGCGGGAACCCGTCATACCTTGTCGATACTGGGCATCGGCACCGAAGAGGGATCGCCGATTCCCACCGGAGGCGGCACCTTCCTGCGGGACCAGAACAATGCCATCGTCATCCCACGCCTGGAACGGCGCCTGCTGGAAGAACTTGCCAGTGTCACCCGGGCACGCTACTCGGATGCCACGCTAGATGACACTGATGTCACTTATCTGCTGGATCAAAGCATTTTCGATGAGTCCGACGGGCTGTTGCAGACCGAGCAGAATTTCGACAGCTGGCATGATGTCGGCCCCTGGCTGGTACTGCTGATCCTGCCATTTGCGGCCCTGGCCTTCCGCCGCGGCTGGCTCATGGGCCTGGTGTTTGTGGTGGGCTTGACACCTCCCCCAGCCGCCATGGCCTTCGAGTGGCGCGATCTGTGGGTAAGAAAGGATCGTCAGGCGGCCCAGGTCTTTGAACGGGAAGACTACGACAGTGCCGCCAACATCTTCCAGGATGATGCCTGGCGCGCCGCCGCCAATTACCGGCGTGGCAACTACGAACAGGTGCTGCAGGACCTGGCCCTTCTGGATGACCCGGAGTCTCACTATAATCGGGGCAACGCCCTGGCCCATCTGAATCGCCTGGAAGAAGCCATCCTGGCCTATGAACAAACCCTGGCCCAGGTGCCGGACCATGCCGATGCCCTCCATAACAAGGCCATCGTCGAGGACATGCTGCAACAACAGCAGGAAGAAGAACAGCAACAGCAGCAAGACCAGAGCGGCGAGAATGAGGACGAGCAGCAGCAGGGAGACGAAGAGCAGGATCAGGAGGAACAGGACTCCGATCAGCAACAGGATGGCGAGCAGCAGCAGGAACAGCAGGAGCAGGATCAACAGGAGCAAAGTGATCAAGAGCAGGACGAAGAGCAACAGGAGGAGTCCAGCCAGGATGATTCCGACCCGGAGCAACAGGAGCAACAGGATACCAGTGACAGCGATCAGCAGGATGAAGAGGATCAGTCCACCCAGCAGTTCCTGCAACGCATTGCCGACGACCCGGGTGAACTGCTGAGAAACAAGTTCCGCTATCAAAGCCGTCAGCGGCTGTTGCAGCAATTACAGAATCCCGACCTGAGCAATCAGCAACCGGAGCAGATATGGTAAGTCAAGTGATCAAACAAGCCCTACTCGCAATGCTGCTGTTGATCGGCTGCGGTCAACTCATGGCTCAGGACCTTTCCGCCTTCGTCGATCGCAGTGAGATTACCGCCAACGATGTCATCAATCTCACGGTGCGTGTTGGCTCCCAACTGGGTGACGCCAAGCCTACCTTCACTTCCCTGGAACGGGACTTCATCCCCCTGCGTACCGAGGTGGTCAATAACTTCGCCACCATCAATGGCAACGTACAGTCCTGGACTGACTACCGGATTTCCCTGCGCGCCAAGAGCTCTGGTACTTTCACCATTCCCGCATTTCGTGTCGGTGGCCAGGCCACCAGCCCCATCACCATCCATGTGGGAGAGGCGCCACAAACCCTCTCCGGCTCTGGCGCTGACTTCTTCTTGGAAACTACCATCAGCAAGAGCGAAAGTTATGTTCAGGAACAATTGATCTACACCATCAAACTGTACTACAGCACCGGCTTTGATCAGGGGGCGCAACTGACCACGCCGCAGGTGGAAAATTCCGTGGTGCAGCAGTTGGGCAGTGATGTCAGCTATCAGGAGGTGGTGGACAACACCCGTTACAATGTCACGGAACGCAAGTTCGTGATTTTCCCCCAGGGCAGTGGCGAGTTCACGATTGCGCCGGTGTACTTCACCGCCACCGTGGGCCGTGGCTTCAACAGCCTGCTGAACCGCAACCGCACCGTGAGGGAAATCAACATTGGCAGTCAGGCCCATGGCATCAAAGTATTGCCACGTCCTGCTGCCTTCCCTGCCGGAGCAGCCTGGTTACCGGCATCATCCCTGAGCATCCAGGAAGAGTGGAGCGGAGAACCCGCGCGCATGGAGGTGGGCGAGGCGCTTACCCGCAATGTCACCATCAATGCGGAGGGACTGAGCAGTTCGATTCTGCCGGGGCTTAGTTACAGCGATTTGCCGGGCCTGAAGTTTTACCCTGACCAGCCCGTGCGCGAGGACAGCACCGACAGCAGCGGTATCAAGGCAAGCCGAAGCGAGGCGGTGGCGATAGTGGCCTCCGAGGCGGGAGAGTTCAGCTTGCCCGAAGTCAGCATTCCCTGGTGGAACACCCGTACCGATACCCTGGAATACGCAGTCATTCCAGCCCGGATCCTGAGCGTGATGAGTCCCGTGTCTGGCGCCGCGCCGCAGCAGCCGCAACAAACCGGATTCACGCCCAGTGGCAATCAATTCATCCCTGGTGGCAGTGGTGACATGTCGCAAGGTCAACGGCTCGCGCCAATGTCTCTCGGCTGGATTGCCGCCACCGTGTTCTTTGCCCTGGCCTGGCTGACCAGCACCGTGTTGTGGTTACGGGCACGTGGTGACACCATCCCGGTGATGGGCCGCTTGCAGGGACGTCACCAACAACAAGCCGAGGACAAGCCCCTGCCTGGTCTGGACACAGCCTGGAAGGCATTCCAGGACGCCTGCCAGCAGCAAGAGCCAGTATTGATGCGCCGGGCTCTGATCCAGTGGGGACAGGCTTACTGGCAGGATGGCGGCTTGCGGACATTGGGCCAGATCAGCAACCGCCTTGATGATCCACAATTGCACGACTTACTGCGCAGCTTGGAATCCTCGCTCTATGGCAAGAATAACGGCGGCGAATTCGACCCCGTGGTTCTGCGCAATGCCATGCTGTCCCATCACAAACGCGGACGCCCCAGGGAATCCCGCGAAGCCCGTTACCAGTTGGCGCCACTCTACA
>JBJHAY010000165.1:0-1788 GCA_050485205.1 Gammaproteobacteria bacterium | reverse complement strand
ACTCTACAAGACCTGAGGAGAGGCCCAAAGCCCGACAGGCAGTAGCATCATTGCTGCCGTTGGGCCTGATTTGACTGCCAACCTGGATGCTCGCCCAACTCCTGGTCCCTTTCCCACTCACCCCCTTGAAACCGCTCTGACTGTCCCCATCTTGGCAAGTAGATGAAGGCTCTGAGGAGATTCATCCACACTGCGTTCGATTCTTTGAATGAACGCCCATTGCCAACCATCAATATTGCTCAAACGAGGATATGAAGATGACAACTTTTGATCTTTCCCCACTCTATCGTTCCACTATTGGCTTCGATCACCTGGTATCCCTGCTGGACTCCGTGTCCAACATCGATCGTGGCCAACCAAGCTATCCCCCCTATAACATCGAGCTGATGGACCGCGACAGCTACCGAATTACCATGGCGGTTGCCGGCTTCCGCGCCGATGAAATCGCCATCGAAACCGAGAACAACTCGTTGACCATCTCTGCCCGCAAGGAAGAGAAGGAAAGCAGTCGCAAATTCCTGCATCAGGGCATTGCCGCCCGCAATTTTCAACGCCAGTTCAAACTGGAGAACCATGTCAAGGTGACTGGCGCCAGCCTGGAAAATGGCCTGTTGCATGTGGATCTGGTGCGTGAAGTCCCGGAAGCCATGAAGCCGCGCCGCATCGCCATCGACACAGCATCTGGCGACAAGCTGTTGCGCGCCGACAATGTGGTGGAAGGAGAAATCAGCCGCGACCAATGAGGCGTCAACCACCCCCGGCAGGGATGCCGGGGGTTGAAATGGAACTTCGAGTCAATTTTGTATTGCTTGAGTCAGGCCCGGCATCCGCCGGGCTTTTTTTTGGATTGGTATCCGGCATTCACAGCAGAATGTGGTCGGCGGGTGTGACTGTCAAGCCAACCAGGAAAACAGGATCACGACTCCAAGGCACAACAACATCAGGGTGCTGGGCAAGATGGTAAGGCCAAAGCCCAAGGCCCGGAATTCAGCGCCTTTTTCATAGCCGGAGAAAAACAGCAGGCGGCCCAGCACAAACAGCACGACAGCCACTGGGACGGCATGGCGCCAGGCTGGTGGCGCGGCGGCGGCCCAGGCAAGATGTGTGATCACTGCCAGCACGGTCTGCTCCAGGGTATTCTGCAATTGTGCCTGCATCACCTTGATGCGGGGGCTTCCTGGGGTAAGGCCAGCGCCGTCCATGTCTGCATCACTGACAAAGCGAAAGGCCCCTACCCTGACGATGCTGATCAGCAATACCAAGGCCAGCAGCAAGTCCCACTTCAGTGCCATGGCAATGCGTTCCTGCATGCTTGGGGTATAGATCAGGGGCCAGATTTCACCGTAGGCGATGGCGCCAAGAAGGGACGATAGGGTAATGAATACCGCGATTGCGGCCTTGATTCTAACTGCTTGTTGCCTGCTGTTGAGCACTACTTTCCCCCCAGAAAAGCCCTGTCGCAAGATCGCAGTCAGCATATAGGGGAAGATGCCCTGGCTCAAGGAAAAATCATGTTTTCAACGTCATGCTTGGGAAAATGATCAAAATTGATCGCGAAACATAAAATACACGGCACCCAGCAGACACAGGCAGGCCCATAGAAAGTCCAGCTTTAACGGCTCCTTCATGTAGAACAGGGCAAATGGCACGAACACCGTCAGCGTAATCACTTCCTGCATGATCTTCAGGTGTCCGACACTCAGCACCTCATAGCCGATGCGATTGGCTGGCACTTGCAGCATATATTCGAAAAAAGCGATCCCCCAACTGACCAGGGCAGCCACCAGC
>JBJHAY010000164.1:0-8123 GCA_050485205.1 Gammaproteobacteria bacterium | reverse complement strand
CACCACGGCCACCGGCGCCTCCGGCGATATGCGCGAAGTACCGCCATGCCAGTAGCGGTCAAGCATGATGTCGCCAGCCACCAGTACACGGGCCCTGTCAAAGCGCGGCAAATCCAATTTCATGGGAAGTCCCGGAAATTCCTGAGAAAATTGCGCGCTATCATAGCATAGCCCGGACCCTGCGCCGCTCTCCCTGACAAGGCCATGCCGGCGCGGTGGGAAATCCATGAACTCAGCGCAATAGAGCTCTGTTACAATGCCCCGGCGCCAGCCGCTCAATGAAATCA
The DNA here is from genome assembly GCA_050485205.1 of Gammaproteobacteria bacterium. Taxonomy (GTDB): domain Bacteria; phylum Pseudomonadota; class Gammaproteobacteria; order Pseudomonadales; family Pseudohongiellaceae; genus JAVVEZ01. The sequence continues at coordinate 7,836 of JBJHAY010000164.1, read as the reverse complement.
GCCAAGCAATCGAGCCTGCCAGTGACAACCAGGGACACTCCCTCCTTCAAAGACTTTCTCGCGCCGCGCCATTGGCCCACCTGGCTGGGTATCGGCATGCTCTGGCTCATTGCCCACTGCCCCCATCGCATCAAAATGGCCGCGGGTGCCCTGTTGGGCCGGCTCACCCATGCCCTGGCCCGCGACCGGCGCTACATCACCCAGGTCAACATTGGTCTTTGCTTTCCTCAGTTGAGCCCCGTGGAACGTGATGCCCTGGTACTGAAAAGTTTCGTTTCCAATGGCATCGGTCTGGTGGAAAGCGTCACGGGCTGGTTCTACCCGCCAGAGAAATTCCGCGACAAAGTCATCACCCACAACCTTGATGCGCTGTTGGATGCAAGAGCCGAGGGACGTGGCGTGCTGCTGCTGAGCGCGCATTATTCCACCCTGGATTTCTGTGCCAATCTGTTCTCATTGTTCTGCCCCTTTGCAGTGACCTACCGGCCCCACCGCAATCCCCTGTTCGATGCCTTCATCCTCAGGGGGCGACTCAAGAACTGTGAAGCCGTCATCGACCGCCGTGACATTCGCGGCGCCTTCCGCCATCTCAGGAGTGGCAAGGTGCTGTGGTATGCACCAGACCAGGATTACGGACCGGCCCACGCGGTTTTCGCGCCCTTTTTCGGCAATCAGGCCGCCACCATCACCACCACTGCCCGTTTCGCCGGCGCCAATGACTCGCCGGTGATCATGGCATGGCACCACAGAATCGAGGGCACTGATACCTACGAACTGCATTTCACCAGGGTGGAACACTTTCCCACCGGCGACGAGGTTCATGACGCCACCATCATCAACCGCCTGCTGGAGCAAGGCATCAGCCGCTATCCAGATCAATATCTGTGGATGCACAAGCGCTTCAAGACCCAACCCGGTGGCAAGCCGGAAAGCCCCTACATCGACATCAAGACTCCGCGTCGCAAGATCACCCAGGCGGAACTGGAACGGATGATTGAAGATTCCCCGGCTTTGCCATGCCCAGATGGCGTCAGCCACCTGGCAGACATGGGCAATGGTCTGAAGCTTGCCCTATTCAAGGGGCGCCTGCCTCGTTTCCGCCGTCATCGGCATCCAGCCATGCGCCTGGACCGCCTTGCCAAAAACAAGCGCCTGCAGGGCCTGACCTCGATCACGGCGGACAACATTTTCAGCATCAAAGATGCCGACCTCACCGCCATCACCTTTCACTGTCCCGCTGATTTTGACCCAAGCCCCCTGTTCAAGGATATTCAGTCATGACCCTGCTGAATCACCCCAGGCTCCACACCATTGCCGACATGGACAGCCGCTGGCTGGCGGTGGTGATCAGCTGCCTGTTGTCATGGTTGAACATTTTGAGCAATCCGGTCATGAACAATGATGCCTTCGGCTATTTGCGCGCCGCTGAGCTGTTCATTGAAAGTGGCATAGAACCGGTACTGAGTGAATATGGCTGGTATGCCTACTCGATCCTCATTGCCTTCGTGCACCAGACACTGCCATTGAGCCTGGTCAACAGTGCTCATTTGCTCAACATGATTTTTCACGGAATTCTGGTGTACAGCTTCATCACGCTTGTTGCCGAATATCGCGCCAGCAAGCAGGTGCAGTGGTATGCGACCCTGGTGATCCTGACATTCCCGCTGGTGAATGAAATACGCAACTTTCTGATTCGGGACTTTGCTTACTGGGCCTTTGCCATGGCGGCCCTGGTGCAATTGATTCGCTACCATCGCCACCACGCCATCAAACACGCGCTGGCCTGGTGCCTGACCATGTTTGCTGCCATCCTGTTCCGGCTTGAAGGTCTGTTGTTGCTGGTGATCACTCCCATCTCGCTGTTGTGTGGCCCTCATCTGGACAGGACCACCAAAGTCGGCAACTACCTGCGGCTGCAGGGCTTGTTGGTAGCCGCGGCCGTACTGGTGCTGCTGATCTGCCAGGCACTGGGTATTTCGCTGCTGGCACTGATGAGCTTCGCCTACCGCTATTACCTGCCTGGCATTGTCGACATCGGCACGGGCTTCAGGGAACAGATCAGCAACCTCAACGCCGCCATTTTCAGCGCCAGCAATTTCCCCGGCGACTCCTTGCACGGCGCCCCGATTCTGATTGTCGGCTACCTTTATGTGACGCTTGCCAACCTGGTCATTGCCCTCAACCTGCCCCTGACTCTGCTGTTGCTCCATGGCGCCTGGAACAATCGATTCAAACTGCCCGAGCATGCCGCCATGCCCTTGGCAGTGACAACGCTGACCTCACTCATTACCTTGCTGGCTTTTCTGTCACTGATGAGTTTCCTGACTCAGCGCTACGCCACCTTTACCGCCCTGTGCCTGCTGAGCCTGGCGCCATTATGCCTGGACACCCTTGCCGATCAGTGCCGCGCGGCGGGCCGGCAATTGCGTTACTACGTGGTACTGGCAATATTCGTTATTTACTTTCTGGTGGACAGCCTGGTGAGCTTTGGCACTTCCAAGGCCTACCTGATGGAAGCCGCGGACTGGATGCGAGGCAACCTGCCGCAAGAAATCACGCTGCACACCAATGACATGGCCATGGCCCATGGCAGCGGGCGGGTCAGAGAATACGACAAGATCTCGCTTGAAGCCGCTGATGCTATTGCGGCAATGACAGCGGATGATTATCTTGCACTGAAAATCAACCGCAATGAGAACCAGCTGCGTCAAACACTGGATCAGCGGGAAGATTTGATTCTGTTGCAGCGTTTTTCCAACAACCGCAACGATGAGGCTAGAATCTACCAGGTCTGGCGCTGAGAATTGATAGCCGACCAGACTGCACTGACAGCATGACCGAAGGTCAGGATGCCGTATTCAACCGGTTGTGAACCAAGCTTGAACTCACTCCTTGTCACGGAGCCAGGGCAAATCCGGCTCCCTATTGAACTCCTCCCGATAGGTAGCCAAGGCCCTGGCCTGCACTTTGTTCCAGAATTTCTGGTTGTTTTCCAGTTCATGCCGCAAACCCTTGTCGCCATAGACCCTGATGAATCGCAGCAAATCACTTCGACGCAATCCTGCATCCATGGCGGAGAAGTAAAGCCCCCCCACATCCTTGACACGCCATCGCTGCCGCAACCTTGACTTGATCAAGGCGCGATGCAGATCAATCAGCACCGGAGAGCCGCCATTGGGTTCCAACAGAAAATGACACAGGTAGTAATCCCGATGGCAAACACCGGCGCCATGCATGACGCGGCTGATACGCGCCACTTCCGCAATCAAGTGTCGTTTCAGGCCGGGCGCTGGCGGGCTCTGACGCCAAGCCGCACAAAGGTCTTCCAGACTCACGCTTGCATCAAGCGCCTCCGTCACCAGGAATGATTCCAGCGCCCATGGCCGCCATCCGCGCCAGCCATAGGCAGCCACGACCGGGGTTTTTATGCCCAGTGAGGTCAGTTTGCGGATAGCCCTGTATTCGTTGCCAGCACCCAGTATTGGCATTCGCAAGGTCAGAAAATTCTTCACAAATTCACTTGGCGCAACGCCTTGATGATGCTTGAGGAAAAAGCCCTTGCCATCCAATTCGAAACGCAGGGTGCGACGACTTTCCAGTGCCCGGAAGGTTTGTCCCCGCACCTCTGCCACAATCTGGAACACTTTGTCACTTTCCCAATGACGGCGCAATATAGGAGAGACAATGGTCACTGCACCCATGAGCCCACCCCCGCATTCCAACGATCATCACGCAGCAAACGCGCCACCTGGGCATGCTGGGAGTACAAGTCATGAGTCTTGCCGTAGGCAATTCCCTTGTCGCGCATGGCAGCGAGCAAGGCTCTGTCCAGCATCTTCTGCAGGTTCTGATTCAATGTCTGTTGCTGGAATGGTTCTGGGCATACCATGCCGGCGCCAGCCTCAGTGACATGGCCGGCATAGCCACAACTCTCCGTCACCAGTATCGGCAGGCCCGCCACCACGGCTTCCAGAATCACCTTGCCCGCGCTTTCACTGTAGGCGGGATGCAGCATGAGATCAGCGCCCTGCAAGAGCATGGGCACATGGTCCACCGGCCCCAGCACAGTGATCAGTTCCGCAATGCCCAAGCGCCTTGCCAGACGTAGACAGGCTGTGGGATCGTCCGCGCCACCCAGGAAATAACGCACCTGTTTTCTGAGCTGAGCAGGCAGACTCGCCAGCGCATGCAAAGCGCGATCCACGCCCTTGACTCTGAAGCCGGAACCCAATTGCACCACGGCATAATCCTGCTCGCCCAAGCCGTGGCGGCGCCTGAATGCCAGCCGCAATTCCCCGGCATCCGGCCCCGCCTTGCAGCCAGGATCGATGCCAGCCGGCAACAAGCGGGCGCGTTGATCTGTCAGTTTTCCATACCACTGTTCATAGTCACGCTGTTGCAGGCGGGACAGCAGCAAGATCCTGGGGGCGGCATCCGCACCGAACACTGATTTTTCGAAAGCCAGATACTGCCTGGCGCGCGGGGTCAGGCGATACCACCAACCGCGCGCGCCGCGAGCCTTGGCGGCAAAACAACTGTCGGCGGCAAAGTAGTAGTCCAGACCCGGCATCCTGTTGAAACCCAGCAGTACATCTGCCTGCCAGACCTCTTTGCGCGCCAGCACGAAGCGGGCGAAGTCCGCGCGCCGGGCGTCGCGGCTCAAGCCCTTGCCTGGATAGACACACACTTCCACGCCCTCGGGCCGCGCCCCCTCCCAACTCTGTGCCATGATCATCACTTCATCGCCCAGAGCCACACACTGAGCCACGACACCCAGCAGATCGCGTTGCAAGCCCCCATGGGGAAAGTAGGAAAACACACTCACTGCCACTTTCATCACTGCCCCCCGGCGTGGGTTGTCGCTGCTGCCTCCACGATTAAAACGCGGTCACAGGCAGCGCTTGAGTCAGCCATGAAAATAGCCATCGAGGCTGCCTCCGCCTCCCTGGAGGAGGGTTTGCAACTGTGCCCACACCTGGCGTGGCGCGAGTTCGGCATAGCAGGCAGGCCAGACCTGGAAGCGTTGGCCCCCATCCTGGTCATAGCGGGCCTCACCTTGATATTGACACTCCCGTTTCAGACATGGCGCACAGGGTAGAGACGATTTCAGATGTAACTGGCGCTTGGCATAGGTGCCAGTCAACTCCGGACTGGAAGCACCATGTATTGTCACGGTCGGCACATTCAGAGCCGCTGCCAGATGAGCAAGTCCGGTATCCACCGCCACCACGGCACTGGCATCGCACAACTCACGCGCCACTCCCGTAAGGGAGAGTCTATCCAGAATTGTGACACCGGCCATGGTGGACTGGATGCGTCTGGCCCGCGCCAGTTCTTCCTCATTACCCCATGGCAGTTTGACTTCATAGCCTGCCGCCACCGCCATGGCCGCCAGTTGACGCCAGTATGGTTCCGGCCAGTGCTTTGATTGCCAGGTGGTGCCATGAAAAAAAATCAGATTCTTGCTGGCCTCCTGCGCGGCAGGGAGCCTGAAGTCGGCAGGATCGATTCCATAATGACAGGAGCGGCCATCGATACTGTAGTTGAAGGTGCGCGAGAACAATTCCCGTACCCTTTCCACCGCGTGTTGCTGCCAGGGAACTGTGTAAGCGATATTGTAGAACAGGGTCGCCAGTGGTTCCCTGATGGTGTGATTGCTCAGGCCCACCGTAAGCCCTCTGGCCATGCGGCTGATCAAGCCGCTCTTGATCAAACCCTGGGCATCTATGACAAGGTCGTAGTACTCCTGTTTCAAGTCCTGACGAAAGCGCCGTATCTCGCCGCTGCGCCAGGCACTGAACATTTGGCCGCGCCAGCGGCGCAAGGCCACGGGTATCACCCGGTCCACGGCGGGATGCCAGGCCGGAATCTCGGTAAAGGCTTCCTCAACCACCCAGTCAAAGCGCAGACCACGCTTGGCTCTGAAGGCATCCGTTACCGCCGGCAACGTATGGATGATGTCACCCAGGGAGGACACCTTGACGATCAAGACTTTCATTGGCGGCTAGCCTTGCAGGACTGCATTCATGGACTCTCTACTCCCACCTCCCGCAATGCCGACATGACACGCTCTGGCTTCAGTTCCCGCAGACAACGCAGGTGCCCCAGGGGACAACTGCGCTTGAAACAGGGGCTGCATGACAGCTCCAGGGACAAGGTTCTGGCCTTGTGCGTCAAGGGCGGCGTGAATGCCGGCGAGGTGGAGCCGTATAGTACCACCACTGCCTTGCCGAGGGCGGCCGCGACATGCATCAGGCCTGAATCATTACTCACCACCGCGGTGGCAAAATTCATCAAATCGACTGCTTCCCCCAGACTGGTACTGCCGGCCAGATTACGGCAGTGCTCCGCCAATTCCGTCGGCAGCTCCGCCATGATGGCTGCGGCGGCCTCACGATCATTGGCAGAGCCCATCAGCCAGATCTGCATGCCCTCGGCGATAACCTGTCGCGCAACACTGGCATAGTGAGACAGCGGCCATTGCTTGGCGGCGCCGAACTCGGCGCCAGGGCAAAGCAGGAGTACTGGTCTTTCCAGATTCAGACCATGAGTGGCAAGCAAGTCATCGTTCGCCAACTGGCGCAGACTCGGAAACGGCAAGCTTTCCGGCAACGCAGTATTGGCGGGCCAGGACAGGGCAGCGAAGCGTTGCACCATCAAGGGATAGCGGGCCTTGTCCAGTTTGCGGCAATCATTGAGCAATAGCCCCCTGGCTTCGCCGCGCCACCCGGTGCGTAGCGGGATGCGGGCGAAATAGGGCACCAAGGCAGACTTGAAGGAATTGGGCAGGACAATGGCCTGGTCATAGCCGCGACTGGATAAACTTCTGCCCAGATGATAACGGGTGGACAATGCCAGTTGGCCATGCCCCAGCGGCATGGCCAGCGCCTCTGTCACTTCTGGCATCCGCTCCAACAGTGGGCGGCTCCAGGCCGGCGCCAACACATCTATGCGGGCACCCGGATGGCGCTGCATCAGGCACATGAACAGGGTTTGCGCCATCATCATGTCGCCTACCCATGCCGGCCCCACCACCAGAATTCTCATGAAGATTTTCCGCCACCAGGAAAATGTTGGTCCCACAGGGCCATGATTGCCTCACGCTCCTTGCGATACTCCTGGCCCGGCAACACATTGCTGGCATTTTGCAGGGCCTGCCGGTGCAGGCAACTACGATAGGCAATATAGGTATCCTTCATCACCGTGCCGGCCTCTATACTCAACAGGCGCAGCGCCATGGCGGTATCCAGCAGGCGCATATTGTCCGGCCAGTCAATCAGGGACGGGTATTGGTGGGCATTGGCCAACACCAGATACTGAACGATGAATTCAATATCAACAATGCCACCACTGTCATGCTTGAGGTGAAACTCGGCTTCCTTGCGGCTTGGCGGTGTACCAAGCTCCTCGCGCATGCGACGACGCATGTCGCTGACTTCATGACACAGATTGTCTCTATCCCGTGGCAGCGACAATACATCCTTCCTGATTTCATTGAATGCCTTGGCCAATGCAGGACTGCCAGCCACCGGCCGCGCCCGCACCAGAGCCTGATGTTCCCAGGTCCAGGCGTTTTCATGTTGATATTTGCGGAAAGCCGGGATGGAACTGACCAGAAGCCCCGAGGCGCCGGAGGGACGCAGACGCATGTCCACTTCATACAGACGGCCTGATATGGTGGCGGTATTGAGCATGGTCATGATGCGCTGTCCCAGCTTGGCATAAAAAGCCGCGCTGCTGAGGGCGCGCTGGCCACTGCCTGCCTGGGTATCACGTTCAGGATCGGCATCATGCAGGAATACCAGGTCCAGATCCGAGCCGTAGTTGAGTTCGATA
>JBJHAY010000163.1:0-8148 GCA_050485205.1 Gammaproteobacteria bacterium | reverse complement strand
CCACCATGTCCCATGAATTGCGCACCCCTCTCAACTCGATTATCGGTTTCACCGGCATCATGGCCCAGGGCCTGGCGGGTCCGTTGACGCCGGAGCAAGAAAAACAGTTGGCGATGGTCAGGGGGAGTGCCCGCCATCTGCTGGACCTGATCAATGACATTCTGGATCTGTCCAAGATCGAGGCCGGACAGTTGCAGGTGAAACCCGCTGAGTTCGATCTCAGGCAGTCTTTGCAACAGGTCGTGGATTCCGTGATGCCCCTGGCTGCCAAGAAAGACCTGGTACTGCTAGTGGAACTGGATCAGGAGTTGGCGGTGATGTGCAGTGATCGCCGACGCGTGGAGCAGATACTGCTGAACCTGCTCAACAATGCTATCAAGTTCACCGATACCGGCAGTGTAGCGTTGTATGCTGATGTGCTGGCGCAACCGTCTGACAATTCATCCCTGGTTGCGCCTCTGCTTCGTTTGCGGGTCAGAGATACCGGCATCGGTATCCGTCAGCAGGATCAGGTCGCTCTGTTTGAGCCCTTCAGCCAGGTTGACACCGGGCTTTCCCGTCAACATGAGGGCACCGGGTTGGGGCTGGCCATCTGCAGGAAGCTGGCCCTCTTGCTGGGTGGCAGTATCGAGGTTCGAAGTGAGTGGGGTGAAGGCAGTGAATTCACTGTCCTGTTGCCAATGACCTTGCCGGGATCCAATCAAACTGCGGAGAAAACTGCGGTAGAGGGAATGACCGGTGGGAGTAGGCTTGGGTGAATATTCTTTTGATAGAAGATAACGAGCAGAACCGTTACCTGCTCAGCTTCCTGCTGCAAGCCCGAGGTCACGTGGTCAGTGCCGCGGTAGACGGGCCGAATGGCATCGACATGGCGAAGGCGGCGCCGCCGGACATGATACTGTTGGATATACAGTTGCCCTGCATGCATGGTTATCAGGTTGCCAAGGCTATCAAATCCGAGCCCAGCCTGGCTGCCATCCCAGTGGTGGCGGTGACGTCCTATGCCATGCCCGGCGACCGTGAAAAAGCCATGGCTTCTGGTTGTAATGGCTATATCGAAAAACCCATTGATCCGGATACCTTTGTGGATGAAGTGGAAGGCTACTGGAGAGCTTGCCAAGGGCGGGGAACTGGTTCATGAGCGACATTCTGATTGTCGATGACAAAGAGGCAAACCTCTATTACCTGGAAGTACTGCTGCGAGGTCATGGTCACCGTGTCCAGCGGGCAAGGCATGGCGCCGAGGCCTTGGTGCTGGCACGACGACAGGCGCCGGCTGTGGTGATTTCCGACTTGTTGATGCCGGTCATGGATGGTTATACCTTGCTACGCCATTGGAAGGCGGACCCGAAGCTGAGTGCAATTCCTTTCATTGTTTATACCGCCACCTATACCGAGGCCGAGGATGAAATGCTGGCCCTTGAAATGGGAGCCGATGCTTTCATCCTCAAGCCCGCAGAGCCAGAAATCTTCATACAGCGTCTGGAACAGGTACGAGCAGCAACTCCTCGGCTGGCGAAAGATGGCAGTGATGGACAGGCGCCGCAATTGCTGGAAGCCTATGCTCAAACGCTGATTCGCAAGTTGGAGGAGCGTTCCCTGCAACTGGAGCAAGCCAATCGAGAGTTGCGCGCCGATATCGCCAAGCGTCGCGAGGCGGAGACCGCGCTGAAGACGAGCGAAGAACGCTTCCGCTTGCTGGCCCGTGCCACCAATGACGCCATTTGGGATTGGGACATTCGCGCCGGCACTCGCTGGTGGGGCGCGGGCTTCACCAGTCTGTTCGGATATGAAGTGGAGGACATCGATGCCAATCAGAGTGCTTGGGAAGATTTGATCCACCCGGAGGATCGTGAGTCGGTACTCAGCAGTTTGCGGCAAGTGATTGAGAGTCAGGACACGGCCTGGGCTGCCAGTTACCGTTTCAGGCGCGCTGACCAACGCTGGGCCTGGGTCGAAGACAAGGCCTTGCTGCTGCGGGGGGATGATGGCACGGTGGCACGGATGGTGGGAGGTCTGTCCGATGTCAGCTCGCGCCTGGCCCTGGAGGAGCAGGTTCGCAAGTCACAACGCTTGGAGGCATTGGGTCACCTGACCGGTGGCGTGGCCCATGATTTCAATAATTTGCTGACTGTGGTGCTGGGGAACGCCCATAGTCTGGTGGAAAGTCTTGAGTCCCAGCCTCAACAAAAGGAACTGGCGGCAATGATCGTGAGCGCCGCCGAACGGGGGGCGAATCTGACACGCCAGCTTTTGACCTTTGCGCGCCGCCAATCCCTCAGCCCACGCCCGGTTTCACTGAAGCAGACGGTGGATGGACTGGCACCTTTGTTACAGCGTTTGCTGGGAGAGTCGGTGGAACTACACCTGCAGTTGGATAATGACTTGCCACCAGCATTGGTGGACGCTGGACAACTGGAACATGCGATTTTGAATCTTTGCGTCAATGCGCGTGATGCCATGCCAACTGGTGGCGCTTTGAAAATAGACGCGAATGTCGAACATATTGCCAGTTCGGAAGCTGATGCCTTTGGCGGTTTGAGTGGAGACTGCCTGGTGCTGGAGGTGGCGGATACAGGATGTGGTATTCATGCCGCGGATATGGAAAGAATTTTTGAACCATTTTTTTCCACCAAGGCAGAGGGCAAGGGTTCTGGTCTGGGTTTGGCCATGGTCTATGGCTTTGTTGGTCAATCGGGAGGGGCGGTGACCGTGGAGTCGAGCCTGGGGGTTGGCAGCCGCTTCAAGTTGTACTTGCCGATTGCCTCTGATGACAGCCATCAGGAATTATTGCCAGGGGATAAAGAGAATGCCCCCGGTGGCCAGGAGACCATCATGTTGGTGGAAGATGACATCCTGGTCCGGGAGTTTGCCAAAAGCCAATTGGAGAACCTGGGTTACAGAGTGCTGGCGGTGCGTGATGGTGAACGTGCCCTGGCTCTGCTGGAGCAGGGGGAGCATCCCGCCTTGCTGTTCACCGACTTGACCATGCCTGGGATTGGTGGCCACGAACTGGCGCGTCTGGCAAAACAGAGACTGCCCCGGCTCAGGGTGCTTTACACCACGGGATATTCATCGCGTAACCACGGGGACAGCAGTCCAGTACTTGAGGCTGATGTGCTGTTGCTGCAAAAACCTTACCGTCGCGCCGACCTCGCGAGTTTCGTGAGGCGGGCGCTTGGTACTGACTAACCCTCTTACACCTTCAGACGGCTGAACACTTTGCGAATGTTGTGTTCGAAGATGTTGGCTTTTTCCTGCTCTGAGATTTTGGCGTTATCAATGTAGCGCTTGGTGTCGTCAAAGTAGTGGCCGGTTTCGGGGTCGATGCCCCTGACCGCGCCGATCATCTCCGAGGCGAACAGGATGTTTTTGTTGTCGATTACATCCAGCAGCAAATCAATGCCTTTCTGGTGATAGACACAGGTATCGAAGTAGACATTGTTCATGACCAGTTCGCTCAGCGGGGGCAGTTTCATCATGTCCGCTAGACCGCGGAAGCGCCCCCAGTGGTAAGGCACCGCGCCGCCGCCGTGGGGAATGATGAACTTGATGGTGGGGAAATCCTGGCATACGGTGGACTGCATCAATTGCATGAAGGCCGTGGTGTCGGCGCTCAGGTAGTAGGATCCGGTGGCATGGAAGGCAGGGTTGCAACTGCCGCTGACATGGATCATGGCAGGCACGTCCAGCTCCACCATCTTTTCATAGATCGGGTACCAGTACCGGTCGCCAAGGGGTGGGGAGTTCCAGTGGCCACCCGAGGGGTCAAGGTTGAGGTTGCAGCCCACAAAGTCGAACTCGGTAACACAGCGCTCCAGTTCCGCCACGCTGTTCTTCAAGTCAGTGCCTGGATATTGCGGCAGGGCGCAGGCGCCCACAAAATTATTGGGGTAGAGCTGGGTCACGCGATGGATGAGCTCGTTGGTGTGTTCGGTCCAGAACTTGCTGATCCAGGCATTGCCTACGTGATGCTCCATCCAGCTGGCGCGTGGAGAGAAGATGGTAAGATCGGTGCCACGTTCCCGTTGCAGCTTGAGTTGGCCGTTCTCCAGGCTTTCCCGGATTTCATCATCGCTGATATTGACCGTGCCTTTGTCACCGGCATAGTTCGGGTCCTTTTTCAAGGCGGCCTTCTGAGCATTGCGGTAATGGCCCAGTCCTTCCGGGGCCGTGGTGTAATGGCCGTGGCAATCGATGATCATGTGCAGGAATCTCCCTCTGAATACTTGTGTCTGGCCGGCATTGCGCCTTGAGAAAGCGCGAAGATTACCATTTTTTGGCATTTGTTGCAGGGGGCTGGGCCATTGGGCATGTATAATCCCTGCCTTCATCCCCAGCCTGGATTGGCCGGGCTGATCAGAACAGGGGGAGGGCTTGATGGACAGAGTACAGTTAGAGAGAGACAAGCAGGCCATTCGCGAGGTGGTCGACAACTGGATAATTTTCAGCGATTCCGGGGATTGGGCAAGGTTTGCTGAATGCTGGCACGAAGACGGCTTCATGTGTGCCACCTGGTTCCAGGCGCCGTGTCAGGATTTTATCGCCGCGCGCCGCAAGGGTTTCGAGAACGGTGTCAGCATCATTCACTTCCATGGCGGTTTTACCTGTGATGTCTCCGGGGTCAGGGCGATTGCCCAGACCAAGATGACCATCAGTCAGCGTGCGCTGGTGCATGATGTCCTGGTGGATGTGGTCTGCACCGGGCGTTTTTATGACTTCTTTGAGAATCGCAAGGGCCGCTGGGGCATGGTGCGGCGTCAGCCCATCTATGAGAAGGACCGCATGGACCCAGTGGCGCCAGGTACAAGCCTGAGCCTGGATCAGACCTTGCTGGATAGCTTTCCCCAGGGTTATCGCCATTTGGCCTACCTGCAAACCCAGATTGGGTACAAAGTGGCCAAGCGGGGCCTGCCGGGTATCACCGGGCCAGAAGCGGCGCGTCTGTATGAGGAAGGCAAGGCTTGGCTCAAGGGCGCGCCAAGCCCAGGCCGACCTGAACTGGAAACAGACTGAGGAAGTTCGCGCATGAGTCAGCTGAAGAGTCTGCCAGCCTGGATGTTGCACCTGCGTGCGACCATGAAAGTGTTCAGGCACAGGGATGCTGGTGCAGTGTTCAGCCTGGGGATGCTCTGTATTCTGGCCATGCTACCTACGGCGGGCATGGCCTTCAGCCTGGGCAAGGGAAGGGTGCTTTCCGCCTTGGATGAGCCGGTGGGAGTGGAAATAGAGGTGCTGCAATGGCAGGCCGATGACCTGGATCTGGTGGAGGTTTCCCTGGGATCGCGCGAGGACTTCGCGGCTTTCGACCTGGAATATGTTGATTATCTTGATGAAATCAGCTTTCGGGTGATGCAGCCCGGCGATGATAAACTGGTCATACTGATGATTGGGCAGACTCCGCTGCAGGAGCCTGTGCTGGACATTCTGATCCGGGTGCGCTGGCCCGGCGGTTCCCTGTTGCGGGAATACATACTCCTGTTTGACCCCCGTAGCTGAATGCTGGCCAGCGCCGGTGGCTGTCATCAGCCCCGCGCTTACGGTAAAATTACGCCATCAGTAGTTTTGTTTCTTGTTCCACGGGGCTTGATCATGGCAGAAGTCAGGACATTCAATCCGGGTGCCGGCAAGGAGTCCAGGCAGTTGGTGGACAAGCACGGCCGGGTCATCGACTATGTCAGGTTGTCGGTGACGGATCGCTGTGATTTCCGCTGTGTCTATTGCATGTCCGAGGAAATGACCTTCCTTCCCCGCGCCCAGGTATTGACTCTGGAAGAGATCTACCAGGTGGCAGAGGCCTTTACCCAGCTTGGGGTCAGCAGGATTCGCCTTACTGGAGGCGAGCCCCTGGTCAGAAACAATATCATGTCCCTGGTCGAGAAGATTGGCGCGCTGCCGGGCCTGGATGAGTTGTTGTTGACCACCAATGGCTCACAACTGGAAAAACTGGCACAGCCGCTGCGGCAAGCCGGTGTCAACCGCATCAACGTCAGTATCGACAGCTTGCATCCCGATCGCTTCAAGGCCCTCACCCGTACTGGTGACCTGGACAAGGTGCGCCGCGGCATCGATGCCGCGGTGGGCGCGGGTTTCGATGCCATCCGCCTCAACAGCGTCATTTTGCGTGGCAGAAATGACGACGAGATACTGGATTTGTTGGAATATGCCATGTCACTGGGGGTGAATATCGCCTATATCGAGGAAATGCCCCTGGGAGAGGTGTCCGACCATCAGCGCGAGGAAACCTTGTTCAGCAATGATGAGGTCCGCGCCGTCATTGAAAGCCGCCATGCCCTGGAGCCCATGGACATGAAGACAGCGGGGCCTTCCCGTTATTACCGCCTTGCCGGGCATGACACCAAGGTAGGGTTTATCTCCCCTGTGTCCCACAACTTCTGCGATACCTGTAACCGCGTGCGGGTAACGGTGGAAGGACGCCTGCTGTTGTGTCTGGGCAATGAACACTCGGTGGATTTGCGCGCAGTACTGCGGCAACACCCCGGTGACCTTGCGTTGCTGCGGCAAACCATCATGGATGCCATGGACATCAAGCCGCTACGGCACCATTTCTACGACAAGGACCACATTCAGGTGGTGCGCTTCATGAACATGACCGGCGGTTGAGCTTTCCAAGCAACCGAGCATGTTGTCGGCGTCACGGAATTTTCCCAACAAGAGACAGTTTATGAGCAGCAAGCCCCAGGCCCAATTTTTGCCATTAAGCATTGCGGTGGTCACGGTTTCCGATACCAGAACCGAGGAGACTGACGACTCTGGTCGTTACTTGTGTGAAAGCCTCAAGGCCGCAGGCCATGATTTGTGCCAAAAGCACATCATCAAGGACGACCTGTACCGCTTGCGTGCCCTGGTGGCGACCTTGATTGCCGATGACCAGGTCAACGCCATCCTGATCACGGGCGGCACGGGATTCACCAAACGCGACAATACGGTGGCCGCCATCGAACCTCTGTTCGACAGCAGGATAGAAGGCTTTGGCGAGGTATTCAGGCAGCTTTCATGGAAGGAAATCGGTTCTTCCACGATTCAGTCCCGGGCTTTTGCCGGGCTCAGCAATGACACGGTGATTTTCTGCATGCCGGGCTCTCCCGGTGCCTGCAGAACCGCCTGGGAAGGTATTATCCACGAGCAATTGGACAGTCGGCACAGGCCATGTAATTTTGCCGGCAGAGTCAGCTTGCGTGCTTGAAAGTGAGAGGCTGCCCGATTACGGGCGTGGAACAATAATATTGGTGTGAAACCATTATCAGTGTACCAGGGTGGTGGTTCAGGCTGAGGGAGCAAGAGAGATACTGTCGCAGCCCGTTGCTTGGCAAGGGGGGGGAGCCAGTGTGGCAGGCTGCGTCAGTATGGGGGGAAATTGTGCTTCAAGCTCTCCTTTTGCCGGCCCGGGAAGGGATGAGCTCCCGAGATGGCATCATTCGATATCTCCGCACTTCAGATATCGTCTGTCTACCGAGCTGTCGCCAGGATGGTGATGACAGGCACGGCAAATGCCGCGAAAGCCACCAGTGTAGACAGAGTAATCGCTTCCAGGGTCTCTGTAGCTTTCTTCATCTTTACACTCATCTGTTACCTCCTTTTAAGATTGAAGATGATCACGTGTTGTGCCTTGGTTAAGCACGGCGCGCATGGTAACACAGTGTTACTGGAAAAGGTAACACTATTTTTTCAACTTCCATTATTTTTTCATTTTTACGAGAAAGTGGATTTAATGTGCAAAATTGTAAATCTTTTATATCTAATTGTTTTTTATTGTTTTGGTTCTTTAGGTAGGCTTGGGCGTTGATTTTTTGTGATATGGGTAACATTTTTCTGGTAACGACCGCATGGTTCGGAAAATATCAAATAAAAACAGTATATTGAGGAATTTATTAAATTTTATTTAAGTGTTTCTTGGTGGTTTTGAAATTTTCGTAACAAATTTTGTGGGGGATTCACTAGGTGGATATGTTTATAGGTAACACATGGTGCAGCGACGGTGGGGTAGGCAATGTTGAGTACCAAGGTGGTGGCGGTCCCTGAAACCCGGCAGCAGGATATCCTGGCCAACCTGCTTGAATCCCGGGGCGCCAAGGTCATCAGGGTGCCCATGGTGGCAATCCATGACGCACCGGACCCTGCACCAGT
>JBJHAY010000162.1:0-8191 GCA_050485205.1 Gammaproteobacteria bacterium | reverse complement strand
GGTCAGCGAAGCCGAGGGCATGGAGGGTGCGAGGGATCTGGCCAAGCAAATGGAGCGCGAGGGCAAGGGCAAGGTGTTGGATCAATTTGCCAATCCCGATAATTATGCTGCTCATTACGAGCATACTGGCCCGGAGATTTGGCGTGATACGCGCGGCATGGTGACCCACTTTGTCAGTTCAATGGGTACCACTGGCACCATTATGGGAGTGTCACGTTTTCTCAAGGAAAAAAATCCCGCTATCCAGATCATCGGCCTGCAGCCCCGCGAAGGGGCAAAGATCCCAGGCATTCGGCGTTGGCCCGAGGCCTATCTGCCCAAAATTTTTGAACGTGAGCGGGTCGATACCATCATCGACATTGGTCAGGAAGACGCCGAGCGCACCATGCGCGAACTGGCGTTGAAAGAAGGGATTTGCTGCGGCGTTTCATCCGGTGGCTCGGTGTTTGCAGCCTTGGAGCTTTCGAAGCAAGTGGAAAATGCAGTGATCGTTGCCATTATTTGCGACCGTGGAGACCGCTATCTTTCCACTGGTGTGTTTTCGGCCCACTCCTGAGTTTTCTCTGATGCGAAGAAGAGGAAACCGTAAAAATCTGCCCACGGAAGCGGTCACGCTGGAAATTGGCAAGCTGAGTCACGAGGGACGTGGTATTGGCCATCGTGAGGGCAAGGTGGTGTTTGTGGAAGGCGCCTTGCCAGGAGAACTGGTGGAGGCCCAGATCAGCGGACGCAAGGGCAACTTCGAGGAAGCCAGAACCTTGAAGGTTTTACGGGCTGCACCGGAGCGGGTGATCCCCCCTTGTCCTCATGCGCAAGTGTGTGGCGGGTGCAATCTGCAACATCTTGCCAGCGATGCTCAACTCAGCTTCAAACAATCCATGCTGCATGAGCAGTTGTCCCACCATGTGGGGCGTGCCGACTATGAGCATTTTCTGCCAATCACCGCCCCCACCCTGGGTTATCGGCGCAAGGCGCGCCTGGGCGTGCGCTACATAGCCAAGAAATCGAAAGTGTTGGTGGGATTCCGGGAGAAACACAGCAACTTTCTGGCCGAGATGGACAGTTGTGCTGTATTGGATCGGCAAGTCAGCGACTTGCTGCCGGCCTTGGCAGCCTGTATTGAATCCCTGGAAGCCTTCAATCAAGTGGCTCAGGTAGAGGTTGCGGTGGGCGATGCCGATGGATCACAGGCATCAACCGCACTGGTACTGCGCCATCTGGTGCCCTTGAGTTCCCATGACCTGGCGCGACTTGCCGATTTCGGCAAGGAACATGGCGTTGATATCTATCTTCAACCCAAGGGTCCTGACAGTGTCTATCTGTTATATCCGGCGGGTGAAGCAATGCGCCTGCGCTACCAATTGCCCGAGCATGATTTGGCAATGGCTTTCCATCCCTTGGATTTCACCCAGGTCAATGCTGAAATCAACCGCAAGATGTTGGCTCGGGCCATTGAACTCCTGGCATTGAAGCCAGATGACCGGGTGCTGGATTTATTCTGTGGCCTGGGCAACTTTACCCTGCCATTGGCGCGCCGCGCCGCCCGCGTGGTGGGAGTGGAAGGCGTGGCTGAAATGGTGGAAAGGGCGCGTGAAAACGCTGGCCTGAACGGTATCGACAATGTGGACTTTTACTGTGCCGATTTGACTCAGCCGATGTCATCCGCGCCATGGGTTGGCCAGGGCTTCAATAAAATACTCATTGATCCGCCACGTTCCGGCGCTTTCGAAGTTCTGCCACAGGTGGTGGCTTTCGCGCCGCAATTACTGCTGTACATTTCCTGTAATCCCGCCACCCTGGCCCGTGATGCGGGTTACCTGGTGACTTCGGGATACCGGCTCAAGGGAGCCGGTGTGCTGGATATGTTCCCCCACACCGCTCATGTGGAGTCAATCGCCCTGTTCGAGAAAGCATGAGTTTGCCGTGGCAGCTCAGGTTCAGGAGGAATGTCGCAAATGTCAGAAAGAATGAATCGACTGCTTGAAATCATGCGCATGCTGCGGGATCGTCGTCATGGTTGCCCATGGGATATCAAACAGGATTTTACCAGCATAGCCCCTCATACCCTGGAAGAAGCTCACGAAGTGGTGGATGCCATTGAGCGCGGGGATTTTGCCCAACTTCGTAATGAGTTGGGAGATTTGCTGTTTCAGGTGGTTTTCTATACGCGCCTGGCCGAGGAACAGGGTTTGTTTGCCTTTGAAGATGTGGTGGAGGAAATCGTCGCCAAGCTGCTGTCCCGTCATCCTCATGTGTTTGCCGATGGCACCATGGAAAGTTTCGGCAAGACTGCCGCGGTAAGTCCCGAGCAAGTGGAGGGCAATTGGGAAGCCATCAAGGCTGCTGAGCGTCTCGCCAAGCATGCCGTGAACAAGAATGGTGATGCGGATCAACCTCTCAGCCTCATGGATGATGTGCCGCTTGCGCTGCCGGCACTCTCACGTGCCCGCAAGTTGCAAAAACGCGCGGCCACCATTGGTTTTGATTGGCCTGCCACCGCCGGGGTCATCGACAAGCTCAGGGAAGAACTGCGGGAATTGGAATCTGCCTTGGCGGAGACAGAAGCCGGACAAGCGTGCCATGACAGAGTCAGTGATGAAATGGGCGATGTTTTGTTTACCTGCGTTAATTTGGGCCGTCATTTACACCTGGATGGCGAGACCGTGCTGAGACAGGCAAACCGGAAGTTTGAAAGCCGTTTTCGCGCCATGGAGCAATTGGCTGCCAGTGAAGGCAGGGCCTTGCAGGAACTCGAGCCCTCGCAGATGGAAGCATATTGGCAACGGGTCAAGCAGGCGCTGAACACCGTCGTTGACTGATTCCAATGGTGAAATGAAATTCTGGATATCCCTATTCAGGAAACACTGACCTTGATGTCAGTTTCCTGGCGCGAGAGCACCGTGGGCAGGCCATGGGCAACTGTACGGCTGCTGGCCTGGGTCTGATGGGGTCGTGGACTTGTGCAGCTTCCTGGCTTTGTGTAAGGTGTTGACCTTTTTCCGCGCGGGAAGCGGCTTCGGAATAACCACTCTTGGAGACGATACTATGAAAATGATACTGCTGGGCGCGCCCGGCGCCGGAAAGGGAACCCAGGCCAAATACCTGACGGAGAAGTTCAATATCCCCCAGATTTCCACCGGAGATATGTTGCGGGCGGCGGTGAAGGCGGGTAGTGAGCTTGGCTTGAAAGTCAAATCAGTCATGGATAGTGGTGGTTTGGTAACGGATGACATCATTATTGCCCTGGTGAAGGAGAGGATTCAGCAACAGGATTGCCAGCAAGGGTTTTTATTCGACGGTTTCCCCCGCACAATTCCACAGGCGGAGGCATTGCGCGATGCAGGAGTTGAAATTGACGTGGTCCTGGAAATCGATGTCCCCGATGATGTGATTGTCAAACGCCTGAGCGGCAGAAGGGTGCATCCTGGATCCGGGCGTGTCTATCACGTAGAAAATCACCCGCCACAACGGGATGGAATCGACGATGTTACCGGCGAGGCGCTGGTTCAGCGTGATGACGACAAGGAAGAAACCATCAGAAAGCGCTTGCAGCTTTATCACAGTCAAACCAAGCCGCTGGTAGAATTCTACACGTCCGAGGCGGCGGTCAATCCGGGTTTGCGTTTGGTGCGGGTCAATGGTGTTGGAGCAATTGGCGATATCACCAGAGAGCTCAACATGGTGCTCGACTCTTGATGATGGGCTTGCCTGAGGTGCGACTGCCGCATGTCTGCCTTGCGTCAGTCGCCCATGACGATATGTCTGATATGGACGTGAAGGTAAATAACTTTTGATGTCTTGGCCTGGCATTCGAACCAGGCTTCCCCCTCCTTGGATGCGCTTTTCGAGAAAAAGGACAAAGTTTTTTGAAAAAATCTTTGATTTTTTTATCGAAAACAGTTCAACTCAGTTGTACGCGTTATTTTTTTTGTGATATGTTGCGCCTCGAAAGTCCCGAGAGCTTTTGCCTTACCAAGCCAAGTAGTTAATTTTGACGTGCCAGGAGAAAAAATATGGCTACTGCCAAAGCTAAAAAAACTGCTGTAAAGAGCGCGAAGAAGCCAGTCCGGAAAAAAGCCGCGCCGGCGAAAGCCTCTCCAGCGCAAGATTTGAAAAAGGTTCTTGAAAAGAAAGCTGCGGCTGATCTTGCCAAGGCTGTCAAGAAGTTCGAAGCCGCATGGGCCAAAAAGCGCGCCAAGGCCGACGCCAAGAAACTTGCCACCAAGATGAAGAAAGAAGCTGCCAAGCAGGCAGCTGCCAAGAAGAAAGCCGAAGCCAAGGCCAAGGCTGCTGCCCGCAAGGCGGCAATCAAGGCCAGAATGGTGGCTCGCAGGGCCGCTGCAAAAGCCAAGGCTCAGGCACGTAAAGCTGCAATGAAAGCAAAATTGCAAGCCCGCAAGGCTGCTGCAAAGGCCAAGGCCAAGGCTAAAAGCGCCAGGAAAAAAGTTGCCGCAGCTGCCAAGAGCCCAGCCAGCAAGGCGGTGAAAAAGGCGCCAGCCAAGAAAGCGGCGGCCAAGAAGGCAGCGGCGAAAAAAGCTCCAGCCAAGAAAGCTCCAGCCAAGAAAGCTGCAGTGAAGAAAGCACCCGCCAAGAAGAAAGCGGCTGCCAAGAAGGCTCCTGCCAAAAAAGCTGCTGCGAAAAAAGCCCCGGCCAAGAAGGCCGCGGTGAAAAAAGCGCCAGCCAAGAAAGCAGCCGCCAAGAAAGCCGCGCCCAAAAAGGCAACTGCCAAGAAAAAGGCGCCTGCCAAGAAAAAGGCGGCGGCAGGCAACTGACAGATCCACGGCATGAATGCTGTGCCGTGAAGTATCCCGAAAATCCCCCGTGGCATGCCGCGGGGGATTTTTTTTGTGGTGCCTGATATGGCAATGATGCTTTCATGAACAGCACTGATGGATGATGAGGTATTGAATGAAAATCCTGGCCTTGGACACTGCCACTGAGGCTTGCTCTGTCGCGCTCTTTCTTGATGGTCAGCTCACGCAACAATACGCCGTGATTCCCCGGCGGCATGCGGCGGAACTGCTGCCCATGGTGCGGCGGGTTCTTGCGGAGGCCGACATCAATCTGAACTCGTTGGACGCCATCGCATTCGGCAGAGGGCCAGGCTCTTTTACCGGCCTGCGTATTGCGGCTGGGGCTGCCCAGGGTCTGGCATTTGGAGCTGATCTGCCAGTGGTGCCGGTCTCAACCTTGGCCGCCATTGCGCTGAGAGCCCATATGCAGACAGGCGCCATGGAGATTCTGGCCTGTTTGGACGCCCGCATAGATGAAGTGTATTGGGCAAGTCTGCGTGTTGAAAACTTCAATGGAGCGCATGAGAAAAATGAGTCAGCTTCGGCACCGGATGCACTTTATTTTGTGCAAGAGGAGTCACTTTGCGCACCCGAAGCACTGATGTTGGCGGAATCCTCGCCAAAATACTTTGCCGCAGGCAACGGTTTGCTGTATTTCCAGCGATTTCCAGAAACCACAAAAAAGATGATCACGGCAATGGATGAGATGATATTGCCACATGCTGGCGATATGGCGGTATTGGCGGTCGCAGAGGTTCGATCCGGACGTTGCTTGCCGGCCCATGAGGCTATTCCTCTTTATTTACGCGACAAAGTGACGCAGGTTTGATGACCATGACCGAGTTCGATTACCTGAGGTCCACTTTATTGGCCTTGATACAGGGCCTTACCGAGTTTCTGCCGATTTCCAGTTCCGCCCACCTTATTTTCCCAAGCGCTTTGTTGGGCTGGGAGGACCAAGGGCTGGCATTCGATGTCGCCGTGCATCTGGGCACCCTGGTGGCCGTGTTGTGGTATTTTCGTCACCAGCTATGCAATCTGGCCATTGCCTGGTGCAGGCATCTGATAACGCGGCAAGTGTCGGCAGACAGCCATCTGGCCTGGTTGATTATCCTTGCCACTTTGCCCGCCGTGATCGTTGGCTTCTTGCTCAAGGGTGTAGTGGAGACCTGGTTTCGCCACGTGGCGGTGATCGCCTTCACCACGATTTTTTTTGCCGTCTTGCTATGGGTGGCCGAGAAGCGATCTCGGCTGGATCGCGGCATGCACATGCTTGATTGGCGCACGGCCTTGGTCATAGGCCTTGCGCAGGTACTGGCGTTGGTGCCGGGTACCTCGCGTTCCGGCATTACCATGACAGCTGCTCTGTTTTGTCATCTGGACAGGGAAACCGCTTCACGTTTTTCCTTTTTGTTGTCAATTCCAGTCATCGCCGGCGCTGCCTTGTTGATGACTGTGGATTTGATGCGTGAAACCGCGGTGGACTGGTTGGGGCTGGCCTATGCCACCGTGGTTTCAGGCGTAGTGGCCTATCTCTGCATTCACTACTTCCTTAAGCTCATCAACCGCATTGGCTTCATGCCTTTCGTCGTCTATCGCCTGTTATTGGGGCTTGCTCTGTTGGTGTTCGTCCTGGCATAAGGGCACGAACAAGGGCATGAACCTCATGCCTGCTATAATCGCGCGCGATTGAGTCAACAACTGGAAGGATGCTGTCGATGATGGATGACACGGAACATGGTTTCACGATTGCCGTGGATGACAAAACACTGGATGACCTGAAATTACGCCTTTCCAATACCCGCTGGCCCGATGAGATCAGTAATGAGGACTGGCGTTACGGTACCCAACTTGACTACTTGCGTTCGCTGGTAACTTACTGGGCTACTGATTTTGACTGGCGTGGCCAGGAAAGATGGCTCAATGGTTTTGATCACTTCCGGCAAAATGTCGACGGCAGCGTTATGCATTATGTTCATGCCCGCAGTAAGCGTGCTGATGCAATTCCTTTGCTGCTGTTGCATGGTTGGCCCAGCAGTTTCATCCAGATGCTGAAGTTGATTCCCTTGCTGACCAATCCTGCGTCAGACAGGCCTGCCTTCCATGTGGTGGCTGCGTCATTGCCGGGTTATGCCTTTTCCGAGCCTGCTCGGGAACCCGGCATGAACATGGCAAAAATTGCATCATTGATGACACGGCTGATGCGCGACAAACTGGGTTATGTTCGCTTTGCGGCACGGGGCAGTGATTTGGGCGGCACTGTCATAGATCAAATTGCCCGGCATCATGGTGATGCCCTGATAGGCATTCATCTTAGCGGCATCATCGTGGCGGGCAGCGCGCCCGCGCCGGATGACGCCACGCCGGCGGAGATTGCCTTTCTTGAAGCCAGTGCCCGCATGGGTGTCAGTGAAATCGCCTACGCCAGGCAGCATGCCACCAAGCCGCAAACCCTGGCCTATGGTCTCAGTGATTCTCCTGCGGGGCTTGCGGGATGGATTGTGGAAAAGTATCGTGCCTGGGGAGATACCGGAGGGGATATCGAGAGCCGTTTTTGCCGTGATTATCTGCTGACCACGCTCACCATCTACTGGGTCACCAATTGCATCAATGCGTCCATCCGCTTGTACTGGGAGATGGTACGTGATCGAGGCAGCCAGGCTTATATCGATGTTCCCACTGGCATGCTGATGTCGCACCAGGATTTGTTTCCGATGGCACCGCGGGAATGGGCTGAACGTGGCTACAATATCGTGCATTGGCGCGAGACCCGTCGTGGTGGGCATTTTCTGGAATGGGAAGAGCCAGACTTGGTGGCTTCGGACATGCAGGATTTTTTTGTCAGGTTGGTGAAGTGATGACTGAACAGGAAATATTGAATATCAGACAAGTCTGCGCGGATTTGATGGTACGCTTTGCCAATGCCAATGATGCCATGCGCTATCATGACCTGGTGGCCTTGTTTGCCGAGGATGGCGCTTTTGCCAGGCCCACCGCCCCTGATACTGTGCTGCAGGGCAAACAGGCCATTCTGGCGGCATTTGAGTCCCGCCCCAAAGACAGGGTGACGCGGCACATCATTTCCAATATCCAGATCGACGTGCGTGACGCCAGCCATGCCAGTGGTTTGTGCTATGCCATACTCTACAGCGGCAACCAGGGCGATATGGCGGATAAATTCGGCTTGCGGGCAAGTGCCTCACAGTTTGTGGGCGAGTTCCATGACGAGTTCGTGCTGACTCCAGAGGGCTGGCGCTTTGCCAGCCGTCGCGGCAAGATCATTTTCACCACGTGAGATTGGTTACTCTTGTGCCAATCAGGCTGCCGCGTTGGATGCTGCAGCCTGATTGATGCCGGGTCAGAGTGGCAGTGGTATTGTCATCGCCACAGCCGCTGGC
>JBJHAY010000161.1:0-8224 GCA_050485205.1 Gammaproteobacteria bacterium | reverse complement strand
AGACAGGCGACGTACTGAGAACCCATATCTACAGCCTGCGCAACCTGATCGACAAACCCTTCGAGCAGAAGCTGCTCCACACAGTTCATGGCACCGGCTACCGCCTTGCCGCCATTTGAGACTCACCATGCACACCTACAATCTCAAGTTCCGCGTCATCATTGCCCTGGTGGTGATCGCCACCGTCACCAGCACCCTGTTCGCCGCCGGCGTGCTGCAAATCAAGCAAGGCTTGGAAGCCATCATCTTCGAAGACATGGTGGCGGTGCAATTCGATGACTTGCTGCTGCATCTGGATGATGGCGACATGGACCCGCACCTGTTCGAGGGCTGGCGGATTTATGTGGGCGAGGGGCTTGTCGAGGCGCCCGCCGCCATTCGCCAGTTGCCGCCGGGCCCTCACCACAGCGTCCTGGCCGGGGACCGTTACTACCAGGTACAAGTGGGAGAATGGCGTGGACTGCCTGTGCATCTGAGCTACGACATTACCGACTGGGAATTACAGGAAATCGCCCTGTTCAAACTTCTGGCCTACGGTGTTGGTATCGTCCTGATTGCCACGATATTGATGGGGATCAGTGCCGCCCAGGCCATTCTGGCTCCCATCAAGGGTCTCAGCCGGCGTCTGGCCGGCATTCAGCCCCAGCAACGCGGCATCCGCATTGCTTCGGAATACCAGGGCAGCGAGATAAGTCAGATCGCCAGTGCCTTTGACAAATACCTGGAGCGACTGGATCGCTTCGTAGAGCGGGAACGATCGTTCACATCAGCAGCAAGTCATGAACTGCGCACGCCATTGTCAGTCATCATGGGCGCCACTGACGTGCTCTCCGACAGCTCTCTGTCACAAGCCGGGCAACGGGCTCTGGACCGCATCCGCCGCGCCTGCGAGGAAATGCGCGGTTTCATCGAGGCCACCCTGTTCTTGTCGCGGGAGGATGCTACTCCCCTGCATGAAGGTCCTGCCGCCGACATCGACGCCATTCTCTCCTCGCTTATCGATGACAACAGATTCCTTCTCGACAGCAGAGCACTCACGGTGAGCAAGCAATGCCTGCATCCACTGCAAGTGGATCAGCCGGCGAGTCTGGTCAGCATCACCATCGGCAACATCCTGCGCAATGCCATCGAGCACAGTGAGAAGGGCGACATTCTGGTCCGCATCGATCAGCGCGGTGTAGCCGTGACTGATCCGGGCGAGGGCATTCCGGCAGCGGCCCTGCCCCATATCTTCGAGCGCAGTTACAGCACCAAGCCCGGTGGTACTGGGCTTGGACTCAACCTGGTGAAACGCATCTGTGATCGTTTCGGCTGGCGCCTGCGGGTGGCAAGTGAAGAGGGGCATGGCACCACGATCAATATCGACTTTGTGCCCTGAAGCCTCTGCGCCAGGCCATCCCGCGCAACGATTACCTCCCGTGGCGGTCAAATAGGAAAGATGGCATGTCATGAATGATGTAGCGGAGGTGTCACATGGAAAAACTGAAACTTTACCCCCTGAACAATGTCAGCCGGCTGAAGTCGCCGGAACTGCTGCGGGACATCAGCCTGGATTCTCCTGCCCTGCAAGTCTTCACCGACTTCCATGAACGCCGCCCCTATCAAGTGCACTACAGCACCAGGGCAGTGGATGCGGAGCGCCTGATGATTCAGGCACACGTGAAAATGAAACTGGTGGTGGACGACGCCGGGGCCTTCCTGGGATTGGTGAGCCTGAATGATCTGGCGGAGGAGAAAATCATCCGCCTGGTCGCCGCCGGCACACCCCGCCATGAGGTCACCGTGAGCGAATTGATGACGCCGCGCTCACGGCTCAAGGGCCTGTGCTATCAAGACCTGATGCACGCCACGGTGCAGGATGTGCTTGATGCCGTCAAGGAAGAGGGCCTGCAGCACTGTCTGGTGCTGGACCGCAACGATCAAAGCGTGCGCGGCCTGATTTCCGCCAGTGACATCGTGCGCAAGCTGCATGTGCCCTTCTCCCTGCACCGGGCACCCAGTTTCTGCGACATCGTGTTCGCCCTGAGCGCCTCGCGCAGGGTTTCGATGGCCGATGCCCTGCCTTGAAGCAAGGCCGGATGAATGGCCAGCGCCATTCATCCGGCATTTCTCGTCAACACGGCAGATGAAGTAGAATGCAGCATTCGGCAGCCGCTTCCAAGGCAGGACTCCATCCTTGAAAAATGTCATCCTTGAGCTGACACGCATCCAGCAGGAAATCCTGGAGATCTCCTCCCCCCGCGACCAGGTCAGAAAAATCGTCGACTCCATCAGCGCCGTGGTGGGGACCGACGTCTGCACCCTCTATCTGATGGATGAAAGTCGTGACATGGTGATGATCGCCAGTCATGGCCTGCAGGAAAGCGGCGGCATCAGGATTCCCGCCGGCCTGGGCCTGGTGGGCCTGGTGGCTCAAA
The DNA here is from genome assembly GCA_050485205.1 of Gammaproteobacteria bacterium. Taxonomy (GTDB): domain Bacteria; phylum Pseudomonadota; class Gammaproteobacteria; order Pseudomonadales; family Pseudohongiellaceae; genus JAVVEZ01. The sequence continues at coordinate 5,807 of JBJHAY010000161.1, read as the reverse complement.
GCCGCCACCCCATCAATGTGCCACGGGCCGCCGAGCATCCCCGCTTCTTCTACGTGGAAGGCACCGCCGAGGAGCGCTTTCAGAGTTTCTGCGGCGTGCCTCTGGTGCGCCATGGCAAGGTGATAGGCGTCCTGGTGGTACAAAGCAGGGACGCCGTCTCCCTCTCACCCGAGAACGAAGCCTTCCTGGTAACACTGTCCTCCCAGCTTGCCCTGCTGGTGGCCGACATGTCGGCGGTGACCAACCTGGACAATCCAGTGAATGTCCGCATCGCCGGGGTCAAGGGCAGTTCCGGTATCGGCATCGGTCACGCGCGCCTGTGTGATGGCGGCGACCTCTATGCCGTTCCCGACGAACCCGCCCATGACATTCCCGCCACCATCGCCCGCTGGCACCAGTTGCTGGAATCGGTAACGGCGGAAATCGACACCGAGCAAAAGGCCCTGGGACATCTGGTTTCCGACAGTATCGGCAGCATCTTCGACACCTATCGCAAGCTGTTGTCTGACCGCACCTTGATCTCCAAGGTGGAAACCGAAATCCGTGCCGGCAACTGGCTGCCCGGCGCGTTGCGCAAGGGAGTGCAGTATTTCTCCGACCTTTTCAAGGGCATGGAAGACCCCTACCTGCGTGCCCGCCATGAGGACATCCATCACCTGGGCAACAAACTCTACAATGCCTGGCGTGGCATGGATCAGGTCTGTGATCCGGTTCACGATGACAGGCGGGTGATCCTGGTGGGTCCCCAGGTCAGCATTTCCGACATTGCTTCCCTGCCGCCGGCGCGCATTGCCGGCATCGTCTGTTTCGAAGGCTCCAGCATGTCGCACACGGCGGTACTGGCCAATGCCCTCGGCATTCCCGCGGTCATGGGCACCGGTGCCGTCAAGGGGCTGCGCAGCGACGAAACGCTGATTGTCGACGGCAACATTGGCCAAGTGATTCGCTATCCCTCGGAACTGGTGTGCCAGGAATTCCAGCGCATCCTTGATGAGGAACAACACTTCCTGCACCTGTTGGAAAGCCTGCGCGACGAGCCCGCGGTGACCCTGGACGGTGTCGACATCAGGCTTTACACCAACTCCGGCCTGTTGGCCGACCTCAGCCCAGGACTGCGCAATGGCGCCCAGGGCATCGGTCTGTACCGCACCGAGATACCCTTCATGGTGCGCGATAGCTTTCCTTCCGAGGACGAGCAGGTCCAGGTCTACAGCCACGTGTTCGACATCTATCAAGAACGCCCGGTCTACATGCGCACGCTGGACATCGGCGGCGACAAGCAATTGCCTTACTTTCCCATCACCAACGAGGAAAACCCCGCCCTGGGCTGGCGCGGCATCCGCTTCAGCCTGGACAATATCCAACTGCTGATGACCCAGGTGCGGGCCATGATCCGGGCCGCCGAAGGCCGTGACAACCTGTATATTCTGTTGCCCATGGTCAGCGCCACCAATGAACTGGATACCTTCCGTGAACTGCTGGAAGAAGCCTGCGAGCAGTTGCTGGAGGAGGGCTGCAAGGTACATCGGCCCAAGGTGGGGGTGATGATCGAAGTCCCCGCCGCCATTTCCCAACTGCCATTCTGGGCCGGGCGCATCGACTTCATCTCCATTGGCTCCAATGATTTGAGCCAATATCTGTTGGCACTGGACCGCAACAACGCCAAGGTGGCGAATCGCTACGATCACATCCACCCGGCGGTGGTGCATGAAATCAACCGCGTGGTCACCATGGCCCGTCACCATGGGCTGCCCTTGAGCCTGTGTGGCGAGATGGCCTCCGACCCCCTGGCCGTGGTGTTGCTGCTGGGGATGGGCATCCGCACCTTGAGCATGAGTGCCGCCAAACTGCCCCGCATCAAATGGCTGATACGCTCCATCTCCATCAAGGAATGCGAGGAGATTCTGGACCACATTCTGACACTGGACGATGTGGACAAGGTGCGCACGGAACTGCAATCATCGTTGCAGGCACTGCATCCGGATCTCTTCAAGTAAGCTGCAATCCCAGCGCGGCGCTGGGGCTGGTGAATAAATCCGGATGTGTCCGGTCTCGTTGCAGGACCGGCGACAAGAAATCCAAGCCATGCCCATCAAGGAGAATGATCATGAGAACACTGACCACTTCACTACCCAGAATCGGGCTAATGGCCTTGCTGTTGCTCGCTCAGGCCGGCTGGGCCCAGAACAATCTGCAATCCAGCGACGCCACCCGTCAGCGCATTCAAACGGCGCTGGCCAGCGATATCCGCGATGCCGAGGAGAAGGCCCGAGATGGCGAGCGACGCCCTCTGGAAGTCCTGTCCTTCTTCCGCCTCGAACATGACATGCGGGTCATCGAAATCATGCCCTTCGCTGGTTGGTACACCAAGATTCTGGGGCCGGTGCTGCGCGACTCGGGCAAGCTCTATACCGTGCAGGGCGACCTGGGTGCCTACAGCGATGCCCTCGACCCCACCCTGGCACTGCCCGGCATGGATCAGGTCACCAAGCTGGACTGGAATGGTCCTGCCCCCGAGGGCCGCAATATCTGGGTCGGCTCCGGGCGCTGGGACGTGGAGCCGGTGGACATGGTTCTCACCTTCCGCAACTACCACAACTTCGGTTATGACGACCGCATGGCCATCAACAAGTCCGCCTTCGATGCACTGAAGTCCGGGGGCTACTATGGCATTGTCGATCACACCCGCCGCCACATGGAGCCCGATAGTCGTGAACGTCAGAACGGCCGCCGGGTGGACCCGGTGTTGGTGATCAAGGAAGTGCAGGACAGTGGTTTCGTGCTGGTGGACTACAGCGATCTGCTGCGCAGTGAAGTGGATGCCTTGAATCTGGAAGTGGGCAATCCTGAGGTCAGCGGTCAGACCGACCGCTTCACGCTGCTGTTCAGAAAACCATGACAGCATTCGTCACTGGTGGTCGCGGCGCAATCAATATCAATTGCGCCTGCGGCCCAGGTTGACGCTGTATTCCTCCGGTGTGCCGGTAATCCGTACATTCAGGAACCTGACATTATCCAGATCTCCCACGGTTTCTATTTCATCGACCTGATCGGGGTCCACTTCCTGCCGGCTCCTGCCGCCGAACAGCTTGCGCCAGGCCACTTGGGTCACCAGGCGTAGCGGCACCCTGACGAAGTACTCCATGGAAGCGTCCAGATTCTGACGGCCTGAGACTTCCAGAAAGCCGATGGAGGAATTGATCACCATGCTGGGAATGGTAATGGCGCCGTCCTTCATATCCAGGGTATTTTGCAATCTATCGAAGCGCAGAAGGCTCAGGTTCCTGTCACTGAAGAAATCCGACAAGGCCATGGCGGGAGCGAAGTTGACCAGGCTGCCATCGGCGATTTCCAACTCAATGTGGGCCTCGCTTTCCTCCAGAATCGGGGTGAGGTCCGGATGCATCCGGAAGGTGCTCTCGATGCGCCCGGTGATCCTGCCATGGATGTTCTCGTTGATCAGGGTATCCTGGCCAAAGTTGTCGAACTTGATCATGAGTTTGTCGATGTCCAGTTCGTGCGCCTGGATTTCGCTGTGGTAGTAGATCCTGTCCGGATCGGAACCATTGAAATAGCCATTCATGGCCATACTGCCATCGGCCACGCGAAACGCCAGGTTGTCCACGTACAGGTAGTGGTCTTCCTGCAGCCTGAACTCCATGTTCACATCTTCCAGCCAGTAACGGTGATAATTCATGCGGCCGATCTCGGCGCTGATATGCAAATTGGGGAATGGCACTTCAAAAATATTGAAGGCTTGCTCGTGATCGACTTCCTCATCTTCGTCATAGCCGGTAAGGGTGTCCAGGTCCAGCACATTGGACTTCAACACCAGGAAGTTGTCACGGGATTGCAGATGGATACCATCATCGAAGAAGTAGGACATATTGACATGGAAATCACTTTCCCCAAGCCGACCGGAGAATTCCTCCAACAGAAAGTGACCGCCTTCGTAGTGGGCGCGGCCCGTGAAGTTTTCCAGCTTGAGGGGATGGAACTGGGTTTGTGAGGTCAGCTCATCCAGGTAGAGGTCCATGGCCTGGAAACCCTTGTCATAACTCAGCTCCACCCTGCCGTGAAGCTTGGTATCCTGGAAAATTTCATCGCGATAGGACTCCGGCACATAGTTCTCGCCGCGATAGGTGAGCAGGTCCGCCAGCTTGAAGTGCTCTGAAACCAGATCGAACTCAATCAGGCTGATGCCTTCCGGCTCGTCCTGGAACCACTTGGGATAATTGTCCAGACTGCCGGAGAAGTGGAAGTCGGTATCATCTATTTCACCGCTGAAATCGATGATCACCAGGTCCCGCTCACCAACCCGGATCTCCACATCGAAGTCATGCAACACATGGGGATAGTGACGGAAACTGGCATAGAAGTCTTCGATCAGGAATTTCCCTTTCGGCAAATACTCGAAGTCGAACAGCTCGGATGCCTGGAGTTCCAATGCCATTTGTATCGTAAAGTTTTCCACCACTTCATCCAGCCTTTCCGCCAACCCGGCATCGAAAGCCAGCAACTCGGGCAGGTCAATGCGGTCCGCGCCAACGCCAAGCTCGATGCGAATGGGTTTGTCCTGGCGATGAAACAAGGCGGGGAAATCGCTCAGGGAGCCCATTACCCGAATATCGCTGCCACCAACCCGCAGACTCAGGTTTTCCAGGGTAATGACGCCGTCACGCATGATGGCATCGGCGTTCATGTCGGAAATCGTATGCCCATACTCCGGGACGATGAAATGCAGATCACGGATCACGAGCTCTGAATCAAGGCCGGTTTTGAGCTGGGCCAGGGAGTCACCGGCGAATTCCAGATCGATGATCTCGTCGAAGTTCATATCCAACAAGATTTTGCCGCGCACGTGCTCCAATTCGCTGAGTTGCAGGAAGCGGGCGAGAAATTCCAGATCGAGATCCGCGTGCACATCCATTTTCACCACGGGATCAACAAAGTTCCTGATGGCGAGATGCCCCTCGAACACGCCTTCCTCGGGCTTGGCGTAAATATCACTCACCAGCAATTCAGCGCTGCTGAGACTCCGTTCCTCGCCAGTGGTGAAGCTGCCGGAGAAGCGCACATTCTCAACACGGGTCTCGGTTTCCGTGTTGAGGAACCAGGCATCCTCGCTGCCAAACAGCACATTGACCGCCGGTGCCTCGCCATTGCCGACCTTGCCGAGCACTGAACCCTCGAAGAAAATGGCGCCGGCATTCTGGTAGCGCTCCAACCCCTCCGCCAGATCGCCGGGAAGAAAAGCGGCCAGCAGAGAAAAGTCAGGCTTGTCACCACGGAATCGCAGGTCCATGTCCAGATCATTGGTGATGTCCACCCTGCCATCGAGCCTGAAATCGGCGCCATTCAGGGTCACCAGGCTGGGCAGCACCTGGAGCAGACCAGTGGCTTCATCGTAGTCGCCCTCGATGTCCAGGTGCATGTCCATGTCACTGAAGTAAGCCGGCAGCCCTGCCATCACCACCCCGAGATGCAGGTCTGACACCACATCGATGTAAAAATGCCGCTGCCGATAACTGATGCTGGCTTCCAGCGCCTCTATCAGCACCGTGGCCTCCTCATCGGATATCTCATTGTGAAAGCTGATATCCACATTGTTGATGATCAGGCTGCTGATGTTGAGGTCAAGCGTACCCTGCTCCGAGGTTTGTGAGGTGCTGCCGCCCTGAGTGCTCTTGGCGGCAACCACGTTGTAGCTGCCATCGGCGCGCTGAACCACGTCCAGGTGGCCGTTTTCCAGCCGCAGGCTTTTGATGTTGAACTGTCCCGCCAGGATGTCGCGGACATCGAAGCCC
>JBJHAY010000160.1:0-8227 GCA_050485205.1 Gammaproteobacteria bacterium | reverse complement strand
CCACTGCTGTTAGGATAGCGCCTGCCAATTTTGCCTCAGAAAAGTCATATCCCCAATGTTTGGATTCGGAAAGCGTCCCAAGACTGAGCGTCCCACGACTGATAGTCCCGCCAGCGCAGACACTGCGCCCAATCCGGAGGCCAGTGCCGTCCAGGAGCAGGATGCAGGCGCGGGCCAGGGCTTGTTCGCGCGCCTGCGGGCCGGACTCGGTCGCACCCGCTCGAATCTGGCGGAGGGACTGGGCAATCTGCTGCTGGGCAAGAAAGCCATCGACGATGACTTGCTGGAAGAGCTGGAAACCCAGTTGCTCAGCGCCGACGTCGGCATCGAGGCCACCAGCGCCATCATCGCCGAACTCACCAGCCGCGCCAAGCGCGGAGAGTTGCAGGACTCGGATGCCCTCTATGACAAGCTGAAACAGATTCTCTCCCATCTGCTGGCGCCCTGTGACGTGCCCTTGCAGATTCCCGCCAGCCTCGACAAACCCTTCGTGATCCTCATGGTTGGTGTCAATGGCGTCGGCAAGACCACCACCATCGGCAAGCTGGCCAAGCGCTTGCAGGCCGAGGGCCGCAAGGTGATGTTGGCGGCGGGTGATACTTTCCGTGCCGCCGCCGTGGAGCAACTGGAAGTCTGGGGTCAACGCAACCAGGTGCCGGTGATCGCCCAGCACACCGGCGCCGACAGCGCCTCGGTGATTTTCGATGCCTACCAGGCCGCCAAGGCCAGGCAGGTGGACGTGTTGATCGCCGACACCGCTGGCCGCCTGCACACCAAGGACAACCTGATGCAGGAACTGCAAAAGGTGCTGCGGGTGTTGAAAAAGCTGGATCCCGATGTGCCCCAGGAAATCATGCTGGTGCTGGACGCCACCACGGGCCAGAACGCCCTCAGCCAGGCCCGCAGCTTTGGCAATGCAGTACAGGTGAGCGGCATTACCCTCACCAAGCTGGATGGCACCGCCAAGGGTGGCATGGTGTTCGCCATCGCCAAGGAGCTGGCACTGCCCCTGCGCTTCATCGGCATCGGTGAAAAGGCGGAGGACCTGCGGGAGTTCAATGCCGGTCAGTTTGTCGAAGCTTTGTTCGGAAATCCCAACAGTTAGCGTCGGATCGCCGCATGATCAAGTTCGATGGCGTCAGCAAGCGGTACCCAGGGGGTCATGAGGCGCTGCTGGACATCAATTTTCATCTGGCCCAGGGTGAAATCGCCTTTCTCACCGGCCACTCCGGCGCCGGCAAAAGCACCTTGCTGAAATTGATCATGCTGATGGAGCGGCCCAGCCAGGGTCAGGTCTTCGTCAATGGCCACAACCTTAATCGCCTTGGTCGACACCAACTGCCGTATTTTCGGCGCCAGATCGGTGTCGTATTCCAGGATCACCAATTGTTGTTCGATCGCAACGTGTTCGAGAACGTCGCCTTGCCGCTGCGGATTTCCGGCTACGAGCCCCGTGAGGCGGCGCGGCGGGTGCGCGCCGCCCTCGACAAGGTGGGACTGCTGCACAAGGAAAACCAAAACCCCATCTCCCTGTCGGGGGGAGAGCAACAGCGGGTGGGCATCGCCCGCGCCGTGGTCAACAAGCCGGTATTGCTGTTGGCGGACGAGCCCACCGGCAACCTGGACCCGGCACTGTCGGCGGAAATCATGGATCTGTTCGAGCAGTTCAACCGGGTCGGGGTCAGCATTCTGATCGCCAGCCACGACTTGGCTTTGATTGCCCGCATGAGACATCGCATGCTGACTCTCTCGCATGGGCGGCTTGTAAGTGATCACTTCAGTGATGGTTTGGGGCCAGTGACCGGCATTTCACCACAACACGGCGGTCATGATGCGCAAGGCTGAGAACAAGAAAACCCCACGGCGGCAAGCCCCAGCCATGGGCAAGCGCGGCCAGCAGGGAGCATCTCTTGCACTACGGCTGCGTCTCCTGTTGCGGCATCACCGGGCTTTGCTGGTGGACAGTCTGCTGCGCCTGTTGCGGACTCCCGTGGCCAGCCTGATGACCTGGATGGTGCTGGGCATTGCGCTCGCCCTGCCGGCCTGCCTATTCCTGTTGCTGCAGAATGCCCAGCAATTCAGTACCGGCTTTTCCGGCGCGGCGTCGGTGTCGGTTTACCTGGATCTGGCCTGGGAGGAAGCCCAGGCCACTGAACTGGCGGCCCAACTGCGGCAACGGCCGGAGCTGGCGCGGGTGGAACTGATCCTGCCGGACCAGGCCCTGGAGGAGTTCCAGCGCCTCTCCGGTTTCGGGGAACTGCTGCGTGATCTGGATGAAAATCCGCTGCCCACGGTGCTGGTCCTGACCCCGGTAGATTCAGACCCAGTGGCCATGGAGGCCCTGCAAGCAAGCCTGGAGGGGATGCCCGGCGTCGATCGGGTGGATCTGGACCTGGCCTGGTTGCGGCGGCTCGATGCCATGCTCGACATCGGTCAGCGTCTTGCGCTTGGCATGGCGGTGCTGCTGTGCCTGGGGGTGATCCTGGTGGTGGGCAATACCATCCGTCTCACCATCGAAAGCCGCCACGCGGAAGTTGTGGTGGTGAAGCTGGTGGGTGGCACCGATGCCTATGTGGCGCGACCCTTCCTTTACACCGGCTTCTGGTACGGTGCCGGTGGTGGCGTGCTGGCAAGCCTGGCCCTGTGGCTCGGGCTGCAATTGCTGCAAGGGCCGGTTTCCAGGCTGGCAGGCCTCTACGAAGCCGGATTTCAACTTCAGACCCTGGGGGGCGTGGGCTTCCTGCTTCTGCTTGGCCTCGGTGGTTTGCTGGGGTGGCTGGGTGCCCTGGTCTCGGTTTTGCGTCACCTGCGGGCCATCGAGCCGTAAAAAATTCCCATCTTGCCCCTGAGTAATACCTGACTTTTTTGCTAAACTATTGCGCGCAAATTTTCATCCAACGCTGTAACTGGAAGCACCCAAGGAGTATTACATGGCTTTTGAATTGCCACCCCTGCCTTACGCCCAGGACGCCCTGGAACCCCACATCTCCAAGGAAACCCTCGAATATCACTACGGCAAGCACCACAACACCTATGTAGTGAAGCTCAACAGCCTGGTGGAGGGCACCCCCGACGCCGGCAAGTCACTGGAAGAAATCGTGAAAACCTCTTCCGGCGGTGTCTTCAACAACGCGGCCCAGGTCTGGAACCACACTTTCTACTGGCATTGCCTGAGCCCCAATGGCGGCGGCGAGCCCAGTGGCAAGGTGGCGGACGCCATCAACAAGGCTTTTGGCTCCTTCGCCGAGTTCAAGGCCAAGTTCACCGACAGCGCCGTCAACAACTTTGGTTCCAGCTGGACCTGGCTGGTGAAGAAAGCCGACGGCAGCCTGGCCATCGTCAACACCTCCAATGCCGGCACCCCCATCACTGAAGCTGGGGTCACCCCGCTGCTGACCGTGGATTTGTGGGAGCACGCCTACTACATCGACTACCGCAACCTGCGTCCCAAGTACATGGAAGCCTTCTGGGCTCTGGTGAACTGGGACTTTGTTGCCGACAACCTCGGCTGAGCAGCAGTTCCAACCTACCCTCTGTAGGAGCGAGCCCTGCTCGCGACAAACCCTGTCGCCTGCAAGGCTAGGGGCACGCCCTGCTCGCGACAAACCCAGTCGCCTGCAGGGCAGGCTCCTACAGAGCCAATGCTTTGCTGTAGGAGCGAGCCCTGCTCGAGACAAACCCCTGCCGCCTGCAAGGCAGGCTCCCACAGAACTGTCTTGCTTGGTATTGCCCCCGGTGTTGTCCTGGATCAAGAAAGCGGACCACCCGGCTCGCTTTTCAAACTCATAACATGTATTTTTGAGTCATGTTATGAATCAAGACAGGCAGTACAATCATGAAAATTATCAGCAACCCTTCAGGCTTCACCTCTCTGCTGCTGGCCACGGTGCTGGCTGGTTGCACCGCGGTTGACAACACCCCGGCCGCGCCCCAGCAGGGCCTGACAGGCCAGGGCCGGCAGATGCTGGATACTGCTGCCGACAATGCCGTGGTCCCCACACAGAGCGCCATGGAAGTCTCTCAACCCGAGGGTTGGAACGATGACTTGGCATTGACCCTGGCAGAAGACATCAATCCCGATCCCAACGTGATTGAAATCCATCTGGAAGCCGCCATCACCGACATGGAGATCGTCCCCGGTTACCAGACCCCAGTATGGACTTACAACGGTTCCCTGCCCGGCCCCCTGATCAAGGCCAAGGTGGGAGACCGGGTCATCGTCCACTTCACCAACTCCCTGCCCGAGGCCACCAGCATTCACTGGCACGGCCTGCGCCTGGACAATGAAATGGACGGCGTGCCCGGCGTGACCCAGCCCGCCATCGAGCCCGGTGGCAGTTTCCGCTATGAATTCACCCTGGATGACGCCGGCACCTTCTGGTATCACCCCCACCTGAACTCAGCCGCGCAAGTGGGCTGGGGGCTCTATGGCCCGATCATGGTGGAAGATCCCAATGATCCCGCCGAATTCGGCGACGACCTGGTGCTGGTTTTTTCAGACATGAGCCTGGACGAGCAGGGCCGCTTCCTGCCGGTGAACATCGGGGGTGGTTTCGGCGACCTGTTCGGCCGCGAGGGCGAGATCCTGCTGGTGAACGGCAAGGTGATGCCGACACTTAAATTGCGGCAGGGCAAGCAACAGCGCTGGCGCATCATCAATGCCGCCCGCACCCGCTATTACACCGTGCGCTATCGGGGTGACAGCCTGCTGCGCCTGGGCGGCGACAACGGCCTCGCCGCCCGTGCCACCCCGGTGCGGGAAATCATCCTCACGCCCGGCGAACGCACCGACTTGGTATTCACCCCGGTGGATGCCCCAGGCACCCAGAGTTACTTACAGTGGTATCCCACCGAGCGCGGCTTCGGCAGCACCTTCAATCGCTTCGCCGAGCGCATGATGGTGTTGCAGACGGTCGACGAGCCGGCAGTGAGGCCCATGGAAATCGCCACCGAACTGCGCCACATCGAACCCATCGACATCAGCGGCGCGCGCGAGGAACACATCGACCTCACCATTGCCTTCGATCGCCAGGGCAAGGTGATCATGGGCATCAATGGCATCCAGGGCCACCACATGCCCCAAGCTCACCACGGCGCGTCGCACCAACACGCCACCATCAGCGCCCATGTAGGGGAAACCCACGTCTGGCACATCACCAACGACACCGACTTCGCCCACCCCTTCCACCTGCACGGTTACTTCTTCCAGGTGCTGGACGACAGCCGGGTGCCGGAGTGGAAAGACACGGTGGATGTGCCGTCCAAGGGTGAAATCAAGATCGCCGTGCGCTTCGATGACCGCCCCGGCATGTGGATGTACCACTGCCACATTCTCGACCACGCCGAGCTTGGCATGATGGGTCTGCTGGAAGTAAAACCCTGACCGGCCCCTGTAGGACGAGCCCTGCTCGCGACCCCTTCCACAAGTCGCGAGCAGGGCTCGCTCCTACAGTGGCATGGTGTTTTCTGGAATCAGGCCGAGCATGTCTTTGTAGTGCGCCTGAATCCGCGGCAAATCCTGATCGATGTCGCCGCTGGGCCGAAAGCTGCCGATTACCTTCAACTCACGGCTGCCCGCATCGATCCCCGCCATCACCACCGGCACCTCCGCCAACCTGGCAATGTGGTAGAAGCCGGTCTTCCAGCGTTCCACCTTCTTCCTGGTGCCCTCCGGCGGAATGAACACGATCATGCCGGGATTTTCCTGAAACGCCTGCACCGTGCCAGCCACCATGTTGTTGGACTGACGGCGGTCGATGGCGATGCCCCCCATCCAGCGCATCAGGCCAGCAATCGGGCGCGGGAACAGGGTGTGCTTGCCCATCCAGGAAATGTCGAGGCCCAACTCCAGCATGGCGGCGATCAACAGCGGAAAGTCCCAGTTGCTGGTGTGGGGGGCGCCAATCATCACGAAAGGGGGTTGTGGCAGGGGCTCGTGTACCACCAGGCGCCAGCGCCCCAGTTTCAGCCACAGGCGGCCCAGGGCGCGCAGGCAGGGCGTCAGGATTGGGGTGGTGAATACGGTTCTGCGTTTGCGCCGGTGCATGCTGTCAGGCCAGGTAGGGAATGGTCATGGGGCCTTCTGGCAGCACCGCCACTGGCGACCCCGCGGGTAGCCGCGATAACTCGGCGGCAATGAAGCCATCCAGGTCATCCACGGCAATCATGTTGGCGCGGCGTAAGTCTTCAGGTTCGAGTTCGCTGTAGACCGCGATTCTGGCCTTGAGCTGGATCAGGGCCAGCAATTGGTTCTGCCATTGATCCTGCATCTGAAAGCCGGGAGAGTGCAGGGCATCCAGAAAGGCCTGGGGGTTTTCATAGTCGAACAGTAGTTTGCGGAAGTTGCCATGGTCGGGGAAGCCGTCGTTGCAGCGGGCGGCCACCACGATCAGGCCGCCGGGGGCGACGATCTGGGCGGCGGCCGACATGCCTTTCACCGCCTGGTAAAGATTCTGATCCAGCGGATAGCCGGAGTTGCTGGTGACCACGATGGGATATTCGCGCTCGCACTTCACCATGGCGGTGTCCTTGGCAAAGGCGCAACCCTTGTCGTGGGCGGTGATGACGTCGCCACAGAAGAAACCGGTGATCTGGCCCAGCCGGTTGAGAGTGACGTTGACGCAGAAATCCACCCGGATCTGACCACCGTTGCGGCGGATCTGCTCCTGGGTCGGGTTGCGATCCAGGTTGCCCCAGGTGCTGCGCGGATCGCCGATGACGGCGGCGCGATGATAGAACATGATGGAGTCGAGATCGGTGATGCCAGGGAAAATCGCCTTGTAACCCCCGGAAAAGCCCGCCATGAAGTGGGGCTCGATGAAGCCCATGATGATGCGGCGGTCGGCTTCCACGAAGCGTCGGTTCATCAATATCGGCAAGCCGCCCTCGCGGCTGCCGATCAGCGCCAGGGTGGCCGGGTCGAAGGCATCGTGGTTGATGACCTCGAAGCGGGCGGCAATGTCTGCCCCCACCATGTTGCGGATTTCTTCCCCGGTATTGGGACGGTGAGTGCCGGTGCCGATGATGATGACCACATTGGCAGGGCTCAGCTGGGGCAGGGCCTCGAACAGCCAGGTCAACAGGCGGTCGGACGGCAGGGCGCGGGTGATGTCGGGAATGACGATGGCCACTTTGTGCGCTGGGCTGATTTGAGGGGAAAGAGCCTCGCAACCGAGAGGCTTGCGCAGAGCGTCCAGGAAGGCGCCACGTTCGTCGGGCAGGCCGGGCACGAAACGGGGGGTGATCTCGCGTACTTCTTCAGCTGCGATTTGAACTGGGATTTTGGTTTTGCCGTAAGGTAATTCGGTCAACATTTGGGTTTTGCTCGGGTCTAATGAAATCATGGTGTGGGGCAGTTTCTGTCTCTGCCCGGGCTTGCCGCGGTATGAGAACAGGTCGCCAATGACTGGAATCAGGAGGCTGCGCCGCTTCCGTCTCCGACCGCACCGGAGCCGATTTCAACAGTAAATCGACGAAATTACAATTTGGCGGATTGCGCCATGGGAGCTTCGGCCCGTCAGGCCGAGTCCGGCCAGCAAGGACGTCCGGGCGGGGAAGCTTGATTATTGGTTGGGAGTGGTTTAATTTGCCACTTCTGTGTACTCATCAACAGATTACCAACCCGGATCATCATCAGCACGCGGCCGCGGAAAATGCGGGTGAAATGTCCGGCTCAGTGACTAGTCAAGGGATTTCTTATGGCAACCTTAAGAATAAACGGTCAGACAATGGACATTGGCGAGGTCGATCCCTCCACCCCTCTGTTGTGGGTGCTGCGTGACGAACTTGGCCTGGTAGGCACCAAATATGGCTGTGGCATTGCCCAGTGCGGCGCCTGCACCGTCCATCTCAATGGGGCTCCCGTGCGCGCCTGCCAAGTGCCGGTCGGCAACCTGAGCAACGAAGAAATCACCACCATCGAAGGCCTGGCAGGCACCAACGGCGAGTTGACCGCCCTGCAACAGGCCTGGATCGACCTGGACGTGCCCCAGTGCGGTTACTGCCAGGCCGGTCAGATCATGAGTGCCAGCGCGCTGCTGCGCACCAATCCGAATCCTTCCGATGCCGATATCGACGCCGCCATGTCCGGCAACATCTGCCGCTGCGCCACTTACGTCCGTATTCGTGCCGCGATCCATGACGCCGCCGAGCAACTGGCCTAAGGAGTGTTGTGATGGGAATTCTCAAGCATGTATCAGCGCCCAAGCCGGAAGCCGTGGGTGTCGTC
>JBJHAY010000159.1:0-8243 GCA_050485205.1 Gammaproteobacteria bacterium | reverse complement strand
GGACAAGCCACAATACTTGCATCACAGGTGCCACTGAGCCAGAAACCAGCTACAAGCCACCATTCTTGCCTCACAGTAAAGCCACCGAGTCACAAACAAGGGACAGGCCACTGAAGCCAGCTACTACCACCAGTCGCGAGCAGGGCTCGCTCCTACAGGGGCTCGGGGAGATCGGGGGAGATGTCTGGGCGGATGCCCGTGAAGGTTACCTGCACAAAGAAGAACAGGATAGAGGCCACACCAATCAGCAGACCCAGCACCACGCCAGCGTCAATGACACCACGCCAGGGTTGCGGCACCAGGCTTACCAGCAACACCACGCTGATGATGGCGGCAGTGACCAGGAAGGAGATCAACTGGCGGCGCCGGGTGGCGTGAATGAAACCCATGCAGAACAAGGGTGCCAGCAGGATCAGGTGCGGACTCGGCTGCTGTAGCAGGTGCCTGCCGCGTAGCACCACGCGGGGGGCGAAATTGAGATGGAATCCCTTGTATCCCTCGGCATAGGCCATGTAGAGCGCAAATACCAGCAGCACCAGCCAATGCGGCAAGCCCGGCGAGTATTCCAGCATCTCCACCACTCTGGCGCCCAGCCTGAAGATGGCCGATAGCAGGATGCCGATCACGCCCGCCACGCCCCAGATATATCCCAGCCTGCCCAATCTGTGCTCCATTGTTCATGTAATATCGCGGGCCTGATGACAATCCGCAAACCGGCGGGGATTGTAGCAAAACTTGGCCGCAGGCTCCCGTTATAGTGACTGCCGCGCCAATGTCGGCAGATCCATGGGTTCCATATGCAGGCTAACCGGGTATCAGCGTCAATCTGTCTCGGATCTGCCTTGCGCTGCCGACAGGCGAACTTGATAGCGGGTGTGGCGGCCCGTCATGACCATGACCTCAAGCTCGGCGCCCAGTTTGCGCAGGCGTGAGCGTTGCAGCCGGTGTTGGGGGAGTGGGCGCGACCATTCGTCGCTTTCCAGTGTGAAGGCGTCGGCGTCCGCCGCCAGGGTCAAGCTCAGACTGGGTACGCTGGACTTGCCCGCCTGCCGTCGTTCGTGGACGGATTCGGCGGCTTCCACCAGCACATAGCGCAGCAGTTCATCAAGACAGGCCCGCAGGGAAGCACATGGCTCGATGCCTGCGGCGGTTGGTGCCAGTGCCAGATGCACATGGCGGCCGATCACGCCGCACAGTTGGCGCACGCCCCGGCGCAGTTCGGATTCCCAGACCGGCATGACTTCCCCGCTTGCCGCATCCTCCCTGACCCAATCGCCTGCTGCGGCCGACTGTGCCCGCAGGTAGTCGTAAAGACTTTCGGCCAAGGACTGGGCGTCAGTCACTTCCTGCCAGGCCGCGGCCTGATCCAACATGGCCGCCAATTGCCAGTGGGCCTGATACAGCAATTTCTCCGGCCAGGTCACGCCGGGCCGTGCCAGCAGTTCCGCATGGCATTCGCGCAGCGCCCCGGTGAGCGCTTCCAGGCGGTACACCATCAGGGCGGCGGCGCCGCGTTCCAGCAAACCCAGCTCTTCCAGCACTTGCCGGTGCAACTGGGGCTCCCTGCCCATGCGGGAGAAATCCAGGGAGGATGGATGCGCCAACAGCGTGAAGTGTGAAGCCAACAGACGTGGCAATGAGGGCTCTCCACTGTCCGCGGCAAGCGTGGTCACCGTGTTGGCTTGCAACGACAGGTCCTGATGCAGGCGGCTCTCCAGCCGCAGCCAGGGCAGTGTTGGCGCCGGGCTGCTTGCCGTCAGTGCGTGCAGTAATGGGGGCATGGCGCGCAGGATCGAAAGCATCTCAGGCCCAAGAGGGGCTTGTTGCCGCCAGAACTGGCTCAGGTATTGAAAGCAGTGGTTGGCCAGGCGCGCTACTTGCGGCAGAGACAGCCAGGCACTGGCCAGGGCCATGTGGTACACAGCGCGCAGCAAGTCCTGGCTGGCATGTATCTTACTGGCGCCCTGTTGCTGATTATCCACATGCTCTTGCAGCAAACTGCCCCAGTCCACCAGGCTTTCACGCCACAAGATGAACATGTCGGGCTCAAGCGCCCTCACCGAAAGCGTGACGGGAAGCCCTGGTATGGCACTGTCGGCCACCAATCCCTCTGCGGCCAGAACAAGGGCGACGATTGTCTGTTGCAACTGCCCGCCTTCTTCCTCATGCAGCTGGCATTCCAGTTCCAGGCAGACAAGGACTAGGTCTTGCCTGCCGAGGAAGTCGCCACAGACCTGGAGATGCCGCAGGCATTGGCCCACGGCCTGCCGGGTTGCAACGCTGGAATGCCAGTGAGGAATCTGGCGCAGAACACGCAGTTGCTGAGACAGACAGTCCTCCAGGCGTCGGCGTGCTGCCTCCAGTTGCATGTCATGGAGGACACGCAGCGGAGGTTGTGCCGACATGACCCTGGTGCCTGCCTGGGCTTCCAGCCATAAGCAGAGGATCGCCAGGGTCAGGCCACTGTCCTGGGCCTCCCGGCCCGAGCCGGTATCCGGCATGCATGCCTGCAACCAGGCAGCGGCCGCCGGCGACACGTAATCCAGCGGAAGCGTCAATGCCGTCAAGCCCTGGCGCAGCCTGGCCACCAGAGAACCTTGCCTGCCCCCGCCCAGGTTCGTGACCAGCATGCCCGCCTCGCCACGTATCCTCGACAACAACTTGGCCCGCGCCAGACACACCATGGGCCAAAGCTCGCCATGAAACAGTGCTGCCAGGGTATTGGCAGAGCCCTCGTCGTCATCACCCGCATCCAGCTTGTCCCGCCCGCCCGCTGCCATGTCGGCCAACTGTCGCATGAGTTGCAACAGCGTCAAGCGCCGGGGGCGGGGCCAGGCAGCAGAGTCCTCCATGGGCAGGAAGCGCAGCATGTGGCTCACTCGCATCAGCCTTGCCAGCAGTAACTTACTGCACTGCTGAGCGCTACTGGCCGCCGCTGCTTCCAGGCACCCCGGCAACAAGTCGGCACAGTCTTGCAGTTCCTGCTCAATCCGCGCCTCAAGGCGGGCTCGCAGTTTGTCAATCAGCATGCCGCCCCTCCAACACCCGGCACAGCAGGTCACGGCAGACAGCATCATTGGCTGGCCGCCGCAGGGTGGCGGCGAAACCCAGGCGTTGCGCCCACAGCTCATCCGTGGGCCTGGCAGTGGCGGTCATCAGAATCGCGGGCACGGCGTGGGCCGCCATCAGTCGGCGCCCCAGTTGGAAACCATTGCCATGGACCAATTGCAGTTCCACCATGAACAGGTCCGGGGCCTCCCCAGCGGGCAAGGACTCCACTGCACCTGAACCCGCTGCTTGTACCTGGCTGATGCCGAGGGCCCTGAGCTGACGCAGTTGCAGGGCGACCAACAGCGGCTGGTCATCGATCACCAGAATTCTCATCCCTGCCAAGTCAGGACCGGCATTCATGCCGCCAGCTCCGGTCCGGCGCCAAGCAGACGCGCCAGATCATTGCTGCCAAAGGGCTTCATCAACAAGCCCTCGGCTCCCGCCACCTTGGCCCGGGCCCGTTCGAATACCGTGTCCTGACTCGCCATCAGGTACACCCTGATATGGCGGAACGACTCATGATTCTTGATCAGCAGGCAAACCTCGACCCCGTCCAGGATCACCGCGTTGAGGTCGATGAGCAGGACGTCCGGCGGGTGACGGGCAATGGCGCAGAGGGCATCGAGACCGTCACTGGCGGTTCGGCACTCGCAGCCCAAAGCTTGCAACATGCGGCGTGAGGTTTGGGTGGCAGTTTCACTGGCGTCCACGAACAAGACCCGGGGTTTGATGGCACTGGCGGCGGGCTGGCCGACCGGGGAACACAGAGGGGGGGCACTGGAGTTCATCCCTTTCTCCTGTATATGGGTGATTGGTAACGGATTGACCACACATCCCATATGTAGCACCAGTTGGCGATTTTTGCCGTGATTGATGCGAGGCCGCCATGCGGCAAGGGAATCCAGGTATAATCCGCACAGTTTTCCGCATCACTCCCACAGGACCGGCCATGACAATGAAGCTCGCCGTGGTGATGGACCCCATCGCCGGCATCAACGTGAAGAAGGACACCACCCTGGCCATTCTGCAGGCTGCCCAGAAACGGGGCTGGACCCTGTTCTATGTGGAACAGGCCGGACTCTACCTGGACAATGGCAAGCCCATGGCCATCATGTACCCCCTCACCGTGCATGACGATCCCAAGGCCTGGTTCAGCCTGGGGGAGGAAATCCACATCGCCCTGACCTCGGTGGACGTGGTGCTGATGCGCAAGGACCCTCCCTTCGACAATGAGTACATCTACAGCACTTACATCCTGGAGGCGGCGGAACGGGAAGGCACCCTCATCGTCAACAAGCCGCAAAGCCTGCGTGACTGCAATGAGAAATTTTTCGCCACCCAGTTCCCCCAGTGCTGTCCGCCACTGCTGGTGAGCCGCGACAAGCAACTGCTGAAAGCTTTCCATCAAACCCATGCCGACGTCATCTTCAAGCCCCTGGATGGCATGGGTGGTGCCTCGGTATTCCGCCTGAAGCCGGATGACCCCAATGTCAGCGTCATCATCGAGACTCTGACCCTGCACGGCCAGCAGCAGATCATGGCGCAGAAGTTCATCCCCGAAATCAGCCAGGGCGACAAACGCATTCTGATGATCGATGGCCAGTCCGTGGGCTACGCCCTGGCGCGCATTCCGGCTGCCAACGAGACCCGTGGCAACCTGGCCGCCGGCGGATCGGCGGTGGGAGTGGAATTGAGCGACCGCGACCGCTGGATCTGCCAGCAGGTGGGCCCCACCCTCAAGGAGAAAGGCCTGGTATTCGTGGGACTCGACGTGATCGGCGACTACCTGACGGAAATCAACGTCACCAGCCCCACCTGTGTGCGGGAGTTGGACTCCGCCTTCGGCCTCGACATCGCCGGCGACCTGATGGACTGCATCGGCGCCAAAGTCCAGGCCATGGGCAAGGGCAGGTAGCGCATGACCACGGCGCTCCGGGAAACACCGGCCCTTTCCAATGAGCGCTTCGGTTTCACCCTGTTCCTGTCATTGTGCGTCCACGCCGTGCTGATCCTGGGGGTTGGCTTCGGCATCAGTGAGTTACTGAAGCAGGCGCCGAGCCTGGAAATCACCCTGGCCCAGTACCGCAGCGAGCGGCAACCGGATCAGGCCGACTTTCTGGCCCAGGAAAACCAGGAAGGCAGTGGCAGCATGGATGAGGCGGCGGCGCCCAGCACCGATGTGCAGGCCCTGTTCAACGACAACGAGATTCGCGACGCCATGCCACTGATGCCGGAAACCCGGCGTCCGCAACCGCAGCCCGAAACCGAGCAGGTGGTGCTGGCCACCAGCGGCGACACCGCCCTGGTGGAACAACAACCGGAACAGGAAGCCCCTCTGGACAGCGTGTTCGCCGATGAACTCACCAGCGAGGAGTCCATCACCGACACCATCGCCAGCCTCCAGGCCCAACTCGACCTGCAACGCCAGGCCTACGCCAAGCGGCCACGCAAGTACACTCTCTCATCCGCCTCCACCCGCCAGGCCCGTGATGCCCTCTATCTGGACAGCTGGCGCAAGAAAATCGAGGCAGTGGGCAATCTCAACTACCCGCAACAAGCCAGCGCCCAGCGCCTCTATGGCACCCTGAGACTGCTGGTGGCGCTGCGCCCCGATGGCAGTGTCAGCGAAGTCCGGGTGCTGAGCTCTTCTGGCCATCGCGTGCTGGATGACGCCGCCATGCAGATCGTGCAACTGGCCGCGCCCTTCGAACCCTTCCCCGAGGAACTGCGGCGTGAGGTGGACATCCTGGAAATCATCCGCACCTGGCAGTTTCAGCCAGGCAACAGTTTTACCAGCCGTTGATTCTTGTCCACTGCGGCTGCGGGCAGACAATAAAAAAACCCCGGGGCGGTGACGCCCCGGGGTTTTATTTTATTGCCTGGATCTGTGGCTTTATTACTGGGCGAACCAGTCCACACGCATTTCCAGCTTGACGTCAACGGTAATGCCGCTGGTCACCGCAGTGATTTCAACCAGAGCATCGAAAGTGATGCGGCTCTCGGGATCGTTGTTGATCATGGTGACTTCCATGGTCTTGATCTCGAAGCTGGCATATTCCTCCAGCAGAGGATCGATATCTTCAAGAATCACGTCTTCCAGATCTTCGCCTTGCAGCGGAGCCCTGAAGTTTTCGATGGTATTGGAGAAATCGCTTTCAGTGGTAAAGCCCATCACGGTGCTGATGACCTTACCCTCGGAGACAAACGTCCAGTCTCCAGACAACACCGGGTCATTGCCGGTGTCGATAATGGTGCCACCGTCCTCGCCCGCTCTGATGGTAATCAATACATCGATGGTATCATCGATGGCGCCGTACTGAGCCACGGCGTTGCCGAAGGGACCGCCGAGCAGGTAGACATAGCCATCATTGACACCGGCATAGATACCGCTGGAGGCAAAGTACTGATAGATGTACTCGATGCCATTGAGCTCAACCCGGTGCCAGCCGGAAGCACCCTGGAACAGATTGGCATAGACTTCCGCCGCCAGGTCGAACAATTCGATGACATCGGCGGTCACATCGGCTTCATCCACCTGAGACCCCGGCACATCGCCCGGTACAGGCTGGGCGCTTACCTGCAGGCCGAAACCGAAGCCAAACAGGGCACACAGCAATTTAAATAGGAATGACTGAGATTTCATGGCAAAACTCCATTTGGATTTCTAAGTAGAAGGAGGGCTTGTAGCCACGAATGATAAAGAAGCCATCATGCATCACCTATCCCCCATTCAGGGGGATCAGGCAAGAAAATATCCATTTCCAGGTATATCTGATGTCTCCGACAAGGCCGGGCATTCCATGATAAAGTATGTCCAATATTCCAAGGCTCACCGACTCTATCAGACTGCCATGCAGACCATGCGCCTCAACCAGGACTCCCTGGAAAACCACTTCCTGATCGCCATGCCGCAGTTGCAGGACGCGTATTTCGCCAATGCCCTGGTCTATCTGTGGCGGCACTCCCAGGAAGGCGCCCTGGGCATCGTCATCAACCAGCCCTTGCAGATACAGATGCGCGACATCTTCGAGCAACTCAGCTTGCAGGACCAGCGGCCCGCCGACGCGCCTCAAATAGTGCTGGCCGGCGGTCCGGTGGAAACCGACAAGGGCTTCGTATTGCATGACGCGCCGGGCAGATGGTCTTCCAGCATCGAGATCAGCGAGGGCATCACCATCACCACTTCACGTGACATCCTCATGGATATCGGCCTCGACCAGGGTCCCGACAACTACCTGGTGGCCCTGGGTTGTGCTGGCTGGAGTCCTGGGCAACTGGAGCAGGAAATCACCAACAATGTCTGGCTCACCTGCCCCGCCCGCAAGGAAGTGCTGTTCTGCGGCGACCATGCCCAAATGACCGACATGGCGGTTGCCGCCCTGGGCTTCCGGATGGATCAGCTCAGCCCTGATGCCAGTCACTGCTGACAACGGCGCAAGGATGAGATTTTGAACTCAGCCACTGCTTCCATTCTGGCCTTCGACTATGGCACCCGCAAAATCGGTGTCGCCGTCGGTCAGCACATCACGGGCACCGCCTCTCCCCTGGCCGCGATCACTGCGCGCGACGGCGTGCCCGACTGGGACGGCATCGAAGCATTGTTGCAGCAATGGCAACCGGCAGAATGTCTGGTGGGAATTCCCTTCAACATGGATGGTTCGGAAAGTGAGATGTCGGCGCGGGCGCGACGCTTCGCCAATCAGTTACGCGGGCGGTTTGGGCTGATCTGCCATGAAGTGGATGAGCGTCTGAGCAGCCGCGAGGCCAGGGATGCGCAACGGCAGCGGGACCAGCGCCGGGGACGCAAGCATGACCCCAGAACCAATGTCGACAGTTTGGCGGCCTGCGTCATTCTCGAAGCCTGGCTGGCTCTGTAGGAGCTAGCAGGGCTCGCTCCTACAGAGAAACTGGGAATCAGAAGGTTTCGGGAGCCTTGGCCTTGGCGCGGGCCTGATTGCGGTCCACCAGCCCCTTCTGCACCAGCACCTTCAGGCATTGATCCAGGGTCTGCATGCCATACTGGGCGCCGGTCTGGATAGAGGAATACATCTGGGCAATCTTGTCCTCGCGGATCAGGTTGCGGATGGCGGGAGTGCCGATCATGATCTCGTGCGCCGCCACCCTGCCACCGCCAATTTTTTTCAACAGGGTCTGCGACACCACCCCCATCAAGGATTCAGACAGCATGGAAC
>JBJHAY010000158.1:0-8267 GCA_050485205.1 Gammaproteobacteria bacterium | reverse complement strand
CCTCCACCCCCAAGTCGTTATAGCGTTCGACGCTGTCATGGGGCTCGATGGCGGCGATCACTTCCTTGATTCTGGCCATGACCCTGCCGAAGTAGAACTTGGGCACGGTGGGGCTGAGACCAAGGCGGTCGGCATGACGAATCTGATGCGCCAGTTTGGCGCTGCGGATAAGTGCCTTGCTGGGCACGCAACCATAGTTGAGACAGTCACCCCCCATTTTGTGGCCCTCGATCAGGGTCACCCTGGCCTTCAGTGCCGCGCCGATGTAGGCACTGACCAGGCCGGCGGCACCGGCGCCGATCACGATCAGGTTGCGGTCGAAGCGTCGGGGAATCATCCAGCGCCCATAGACCCGGCGCTTGTGCCGCAGGCGGCGTCCGGCGGCAACCAGGGTCTTGGCAAGCCAGGGAAACAGACCCAGCAAGGCAAAGGATAACAGCAGGGTGGGAGACATGATGCCCGCCGGACTGCTCAAGGCCGCCAACTGGGTGCCGGCGTTGACGTAAACCATGGTGCCGGCGAGCATGCCCAACTGGCTGACCCAGTAGAAACTCCAGGCCCGCATGGGGGTCAGCCCCATCAGCAGGTTGATGAGAAAAAAGGGCAGCAATGGCACCAGGCGCAGGGTGAACAGGTAGAACACCCCTTCCTTGCGGATGCCCTCGTTGATGACCACAAGGCGGTTACCAAAGCGGGATTGCACCCAGTCATGAAACAGGTGCCGCGCCACCAGAAAGGCCAGCAAGGCTCCCAGGCTGGAGGCAAAGGAGACCAGCAGCGTCCCCCACCACAGGCCGAACAAGGCGCCTCCGGCCAGGGTCATCACCACCCCGCCCGGCAGGGATATTGCAGTCACCAGCACATAGACCAGGAAGTACAACAGCCCCACCAGCAAGGGGGACTCCATGCGCCAGGCAACAAGTGCGTCGAGACCGGCCTTGAGCCCGTCGAAACTCAGATATTGCGTGGCGCCCGACAGCCACAGGGCCAGCACCAGGGCCAGCAATAGCAACAGCAGCAAGATTTTTTTCACGGATCAAGCCTCAAGCGCACCACCGCAACTGGAACCGCTGCCAGCGGTACAGCCGAAGCAGTGGTCAGCCACCTGGATTGCAGCGCCCGCGGGGTCATGTTGCAGCAGATCCCGCAGGTGGGGTCGCCTGGATTTGACGGCTTCACCCGGCATGGACAGCTGCAACTGCTGGTTGAAGTCACAGTCGTACAGGTTGCCTTGCCAGTCGACGCTCACCAGGCCCCGGCACATGAGGTTGTCCAGGGTGTCCGGATTGTAGTGATCTTTCAACAGGCCCATGTAGCCCTCGAACTGTCCCTTGGATACCAGGGTGGAGCCAAAGCGCTGTATCGGCATGTTGGCGAGACAGAACAGCCGGTTGAACTGGACACCGAAATGGCTGCCCAACTCACGCTTGTAGTCTGCTTCCAGCGCGGACTGTGGCGGAGGCAAGGTAGGTCCCTGGGGGTTGTATACCAGATTCAACACCAGGCCGCTGCCTTCCCTGCCATACCCAAGTTGGTTGAGAAGGCGCAAGGCGGCGATACTCTTGTCGAACACGCCCTTGCCACGCTGCTTGTCGACGTTGGCGACGGAGTAGCAGGGCAGCGAGGCCACCACTTCCACCTGATGCGCCGCCAGAAACGCCGCCAGATCTTCCTGCCCGGGTTCGAACAGGATGGTGAGATTGCAACGATCCATCACCTTGACGCCCATTTCCCGGGCAGCGACCACCAGGCCGCGAAAACCTTCATGCAATTCCGGGGCACCACCGGTCAGATCCAGGGTCTGGATTTGCCTGGCAGCCAGCACTTCGGGAATCAGTGCCAGGGTTTCTGCAGCCATCATCTCGGTGCGGTGGGGCCCGGCATTGACATGGCAGTGCACACAGGACTGGTTACAGCGATAACCCAGATTCACTTGCAGGGTATGCAAAAGAAGGCGCCGCACTGGAGGGAAGGCTGTCAGCTCCAGCAGAGGCAGCATGGCGTGCATAATGTATTCCTTAATATTCAGGCGCTGTCATGTGACGTATCTTCAGCATGGTCAGCGGCACATTTTCCGGTCATGGGATATTCACGTAGAATGAGCCGCTGCCGAACCTACCTGGCCTATTTCGATCACAGGATAATTCATGCTGGATCTGAGCATACTACACCAGTCCCCCTTCTACGAACTTACCTCCCTGCTGGCCTTGGCCGCCGTGGTTGGCTTGCTGGGCCAGGTATTGCGCCAGCCCATGATCGTCAGTTTCATTGCCGTGGGTATCCTGGCAGGACCTTCAGTATTGGGCCTGGTGGGCTCCAACGAGAACGTGGAACTGTTGGCGGAATTGGGTATTGCCGTGCTCTTGTTCCTGGTCGGTCTCAAACTCGATCTCAAACTGATCAAGACACTCGGCCCCGTGTCCCTCGCCACAGGTCTCGGACAAGTGCTGTTCACCTCCCTGGTGGGCTTTGGCTTGGGCCTGGCGCTGGGTCTGGAGACGGTGACCTCGGTTTACGTGGCCATCGCCCTCACCTTTTCCAGCACCATCATCATCGTCAAGTTGTTGACCGACAAGAAGGAAGTGGACGCCCTCCATGGACGCATCGCCATCGGCTTTCTGATCGTGCAGGACCTGGTGGTGGTGCTGGCAATGATGGCGCTCTCCGCGGTCGGCGTCGGTGCCCAGGATGACACTGGCGGCTCTCCGCTCAGCCATTTTGGGGCGGTCATGCTCAAGGGAGGGGTGCTGGTGCTGTTCGTGGCGCTGTTCATGCGCTTCGTGGCCAATCCCCTGACCCAGCGCATCGCCCATTCCTCAGAGCTCTTGATCGTGTTTTCCATCGCCTGGGCGGCGCTGTTGGCTTCCATTGGCCACTTCTTCGGCTTCAGCCAGGAGCTGGGAGGGCTGCTGGCAGGGGTTTCCCTGGCCTCCACGCCTTTCAGGGAAGCCATCGTGGCCAGGCTGTCATCGCTGCGGGACTTCCTGCTGCTGTTCTTTTTCATCGCCCTGGGTACCCAACTGGACCTGAGCCTGCTCGGCGCCCAGGTGTTGCCGGCGCTGGCATTCTCGGTTTTCGTGCTGATCGGCAATCCCCTGATCGTGATGGTGATCATGGGCTCCATGGGCTACCGCAAGCGCACCGGCTTCCTGGCGGGGCTCACCGTGGCCCAGATCAGCGAATTTTCCCTGATTTTCATGGCCATGGGCCTCAGCCTGGGCCATGTTTCTCCGGAGGCCCTGGGCCTGGTGACCCTGGTGGGCCTGGTCACCATCGCCTTGTCGGTGTACATGATCACCTATTCCCATGATCTCTACCGCTGGCTCGAGCCCGCCCTGGGCCTGTTCGAGCGCAAAATGCCCCATCGCGAGCAGGAGGCCGATTCCGACACCGGCACCAAGGCACAATATGAGGTGATCATCTTTGGCCTGGGACGTTATGGCAGCCGCATTGCCGACCAGTTGCTCGAGCGCGGCGTCAAACTGCTGGCGGTGGACTTCAATCCGGAAGTGGTCAAGCGCCGCCGTCGTCAGGGGCTGACGACTCTCTATGGTGACGCCTGCGACCATGAATTCATTGATGGCCTGCCTCTCAAAGGTGCCAAATGGGTCATCGCCGCCATGCCGCAGAATGAACGCGGGCTGACCCACGAAGACCCTCGGGTAACCCTGATGGACGGATTACGCCGCGCCGGTTTCAAGGGCCGCCTTGCCCTCTCGACCAACGATGCCACCGAGGTCGAGAGCCTCAAGGACAAGGGCGCTGACCTGGTATTCCTGCCATTCCAGGATGCCGCATCACGGGCGGCGGAACAGCTTTGCGACCTGATCTGAATCAGCATCACCGTGGGGAATTTCCCGGAAAAATGCTGATCTGAGTTATCATGGGCCGTGGGCGACAAAGAGTAGCGCCCACTGAGTAGCGCAGCCACTGGTCAGATTCGGGCAGGGTCAGCCGCCAGCGTTCATCCTGCGTTAATCCTCAGCCTGACAGACTGTACATCCTGCGGGCCACCTGTCCTGTACCTGACGATCCACTTTATTTTTGGTTGAAATTATCTTTGCTTGAAAGCACGGACCCATGCCATGAAAAAACTGATCAAGATCACTGCCGCCGTCGTGGTGAGCATTTTCGCCCTGGGCTTTGCCGTCATCCTTTATCTGCTCACACTGAACCCCAACAATCACAAGGAGTGGATTGCCGGTAAATTCCAGGACAGCACCGGCCACAGCCTGGTGCTGGGCGGCGAGATCGGCCTCACCCTCTACCCCTGGCTCGGCATCAGCCTCAATGAAGTGAGTGTCGGCAATGCCCCAGGCTTTGGTGATGAGCCCTTGTTCCATGCGGATTTTGCCGAAGTGCGCATCAAGCTCATGCCGATGCTGGGCGGCAAATATGAAATCGACACCGTGAAACTTCATGGCGCCGTGATCAACCTTGCCATCGACGACAGCGGCCGCGCCAACTGGGCGGGACTGGCCGGTGGCGATAGTGCCGATACCGCCGCCACCTCGGAGGGGCTGGTGCTCACCAACGTCGTGCTCGGCGGCGTGGATGTGCGCGAATTGAGCCTGACCCTGGATGACCGCGCCGCTGGCGCCCGTCACGAAGTGCGGGACTTCACCTTCAGCACTGGCGAACTGGTGTTCGGCGACCCCATCGACATCGCCATGAATTTCGCCGCTTCCTCCACCAATCCAGCGCTGGGCGCCCAGGTGGCCCTGGAAGGCACGGTATCCTACGACCTGCGCGCCAATGCCTATGAAATTTCGCCCCTCGACCTCCGCGCCACCCTCAGTGGTGCCAATGTGCCCAATGGCAGCGCCGACATCAGCCTGCAGACCGGCATCGCCGTCAATTTCAATGCCGACACCCTCAGCATCCCCAGCCTGACCCTGGATGCCCTGGGCACCAGCGCCCAGGCCAGCATCAGTGGCAGCAATGTGTCCACTGCCATGCCCGCCTATCAGGCCGAGGTGGATCTGCGCGGCAGTGACCTGGCGCTGCTGTTCCGCATCGCCGAGATCGAGCCCCTGGCAACCCAGATCGCCACTCTCACCAACCGCGCCTTCGAGTTTTCCGCCAGTGTCGATGCCGACATGCGGCGCGGCAACGTCACCCTTGATGGACTGCAGGCGCGCCTGCTGGGAGCCGACATCAGTGGCAACATCGATGCCAGCAATGTCCAGAGCGACACCCCCGCGGTGCGCGGGCAACTGACCGCCTCCGGTCCGGACCTGCCGACCCTGATCGAAGTGATCGGCCAGATTCAGGGTGGCCGCAATTCCGATCTGAGCCAGATGGGCCGGCAACTGGCGCAGATCCCCGACAAGAATTTCTCGGTCAACGCCCAGTTCGACGCCAACATGCAGAATGGCAACGTCAATGTCCCCACTCTTGACCTGCGCCTGCTCGGCGCCACCATCCAGGGCAACCTGACCGCCAGTAACGCCCACACCGACACCCCCCAGGTGCGCGGCACCCTCAATGCCTCTGGTCCCGATCTGCCGCTGCTGATGCAGATCGCCGGACAGATCGAAGGCGGCGCCGATTCAGCCCTCAACCAGATGGGCCGTCAACTGCGCACCGGCGTCAATAATCGCTCGTTCAACATCAATTCCCAATTCGACGCCAACATGCAGAACGGCAATATCGATGTGCCGGTGCTCAGCGCCGAGATGCTGGGCTTGCGCCTCAATGGCAGTCTCAATACCCGCAATATCCAGAACAGCACGGGTACCGTGACCGGCAATCTCAGCCTCACCGGCAACAACCTGCGACCGGTGCTGACCGCGCTCGAACAGGCCGAACTTGGTGAGGTACTGCAATCCATCAACCTCTCGGTGGGACTGGGAGGCACCCGTGGCGACCTGGCCATCAACCCCTTCAATCTGGATGCCGTGTTTGCCGGCAGCAACATCCCCAATTCGCCAGTGACCGTGGCCCTGCGCGCCGACAGTCGTCTGAACCTTGACCGCGAAACCCTGGCCATGGACAGTTTCACACTCACCGGCATGGGCCTGAATGTGAGCGGCAAGGTCAACGCCAGCGGCATCCTCGACACCCCTGATTTCAACGGCGAGCTCAATGTGGCAAGTTTCAACCTGCGCCGCCTGATGCAGCAACTGAATCAGGAACTGCCTCCCACCGCGGACAACCGGGTATTCCAGAACGTCGCCATCAGCACCAGCTTCGCAGGCTCGGGTAACCACATGGATATCAGCAATCTGGCGCTGGTGCTGGATGACAGCAATATCCAGGGGCGTTTTTCCTTGCGGGATTTCGAGCGTCCCAACATCGACTTCGCCATCGACATCGACGCCATTGATGCCGACCGCTACCTGGCACCCGAAACCCAGGACACAGCCGCCGATGAAGCCGCCACCGAAATCCCGGTGGAAACCCTGCGCAATCTGGCGCTGAAGGGAGAACTCAACATCGGCCGTCTCACCATTTCACAACTGCGCATGAGTGACCTGGGTCTGGCCATGAACGCCGGCAATGGTCTGCTCAACCTGAGCCCCCGCGCCAACCTCTATGATGGCAACATCAGCGGCACCATTACCCTCGACGCCAGCGGCGACAGCGCCGTGGCCAACATCCAGACCAATCTCGCCAGCATCAATCTGGGTCCGTTGCTGCAGGACTTCCTCGACGCGGAGCTGGTCAGTGGCCGCGGCAACGTGGAACTGGCCATCAATGGCCGTGGCAACGACACCGACGCCATCAAGCGCACGCTGGCCGGTAGCGGCCGGGTGAACCTGCAGGATGGCGTGCTCCACGGCGTCGACATCGGCGATGTCCTGGCCCAGGTGGAAGCCATGATCCGCAACCGCCGTGTCGCGGAGTTGCAACGCGGGGAGCGCACTGCCTTCAGCAACTTCTCCACCAGCCTCGACATCCGCGATGGCGTGGTCAGCACCCAGGATCTGGCCATCACCGCCCCCGGCTTCCGCGTCACCGGGCGCGGCACCCTGGCCAATCTGAGCAATGACACCCTCAACTTCAGCCTGACCGCCATCACCGACCCCGCCACCGCCACCCGCCAGAGCGAGCAATATGAAAACCTGCGCGGCTACAGCCTGCCCATTGCCTGCACTGGCGCGCTGGACTCCCCCACCTGTCTGCCGGATGCCGGCGAGATCCTGCGGGTGGCGGTATCCAACGTGCTCGAACAGCAGGTGGGCAACCTGCTCAACCGCGCCCTGGGTGGGGATCGCGGCCAGCAGCAAGCACCCCAGGAAGAACAGGAAGAAGGTCAGCAGCAGCAACAACCCCAGGAGCCTGCCGACGCCGCCACCGAACTCCTCAACCGCGCCTTCGACCGCCTGCGCCGCTGAAAAGCTGAGGCAGGGCCTTCCTGCAGGCATGCTCTCCTGCAGGCGAGCCCAATCCTGTCGCGAGCAGGGCTCGCTCCTAGAGTAGGAGGGGAATAAACAACATAGTGGGCCGTTACCTCATTGCAATCCCATCTGGAATCAGGAGTAATGCAATGAAAACACTCACTCAACGACTCGGCCTTTGCTTCATGTTACTGCTGCTGGCCGCCGGCAGTGTCAACACCGCCCTTGCCCAGGGCAATTCCGGCAACGCCCCTGGCCACGCCGCCGCCAATGGACCCGGCAACTCTGGCAACGCACCTGGCAAGAACAAAAACCTTGGTCATGGCAATGCCTCCAACGGCATCATGGCCATCATTCAAGCCAACCGTCAGATCTTCTACTCCGGCGACCCCCTGGAGATCGGCATCCGTTTTCCCCGTGGCGCCGAGATAGTCCGCGACCGTGAAGTCGACGCTCATCTGGTCATGTTCAGCCCGGATGCCACCTTTACTTCCTTCCTGGTCAGTCATGACGCCAGCACCAGCCTGAAAAAGCTGTTCCGCATCGACGCCGTGGATGTGGAAACGCTGCCCGAGGGGCTCTACCAGTTGTCAGTCGTGCTCACCGTTCCTGGTGGCGACCCCATGGATCCCAACGACTGGTACAACGGCAGGCTGGGTCTGCTCACTGTGCGCGGCCTGACCGTCAGCGCCGGTCCTCTGGACATCGACCAGGACGGCGACGGCTTTATCGATGATGACACCACTGGCGATGGCTTCGTGGACCCTGATCCGATAGAAGATGATGAGGAAGACGACGAAGAAGAGGAATAATCCCATTCCTGTGACAAAGAGCCTTGTTCGCGGCAGTGTCTCTGGCTGACCAACTCATGGATCGATATAGCCAGAGACCCTGTCAGCGGGCGGGGCTCACTTCATAATCAAG
>JBJHAY010000157.1:0-8313 GCA_050485205.1 Gammaproteobacteria bacterium | reverse complement strand
GTCGTCCGGACGGATTCAAGCGAGAGACTGTTTGAGGAGCGTAGCGGCGAGTTCCGCAGCGCCGTCCTGGCGATGCTCGGAGGCTGAAGGCGGGGGGAAGGGGGGACCGCTCCCTGGCTGGCCACTGAAGGGCGGGGCACAACATAAAAACCAACCAAGAGTAACGTGGGTACCGACCCCTGGCTGACCAACAAAGGGCGGGTCTCAAGAAAAAAACCAGCCGAAGCAGAATGTAGACACCACGCAAGGGCTGACCACCAAAGGGCGGGTAACATTAAGCAGTCCACTTAAGCCTAGCAAAGCAAACCACTGAGGCCGACTAGCACCCCTGGTCGTGAGCAGGGCTCGCTCTTACAGTGGAGGGGGATCAGGGGCTCAGGGCCCCTGGGGTCCATCCGGGTTGGAGGTGCCGGCGAAGATGCGGCGGCCGTCCTCGAAAGTAGCCGAGGAAATGTTGGCGGTGGGACTGCCATTGCGAGCCTGCCAGCCCTCCACGGTCAGCACCGTGCCAGGGGGTAGATCCTCGCGGCGCCAGCCACGACGGATCAGGCCGTTGGCGGCGGATGTCTCCAGCGCCCAGTTGACCACGCTGCCGTCATCCTCAACCACGTCGATGTAGATCCAACCATGAGGGTTGGACCACTTCATGTCAGTCACGGTGCCCTTCAGGGAAATAGGCTTGTTGGAGTCATACTCGGCGGTGAAGGAATGATGCGCCAGGGCCTGGCCCATGCCAAGTCCGCTCATCACCATTGCAATGGTCAAGGTCAGTTTCCGGGTCATGTCTCAGTCCTCCTGTTGCTGCTGTTGGGCACGATAGGCATCGCGCACGTCTTTCAGGTGTTGCAGATCGTTGTCGTCTTCCAGACAGGCCACTTCCAAGAGTTCGTCGTCGGAACGGTCGAAAGGCATTTCCATGGTCCAGGGCCTGCTGTAGGGAATGGGGTCGGTGATGGTGGCACGGTACATCACCTGGTTCTCGCTTACCGGCGTGAAGGTTTCCACCACCGTTTGCATGTGGCTGATCACATCCCCCACTTCGTTTAACCAGTGTTTGCCGTTGAAGTTGCGGGATTCCACCACCAAGACGTCGCCTTCCCAGCGCCCCACAGAATCCCCCTGCCACAGGCGGATGCTGTCGGGCAGGTGGTCACGACCGTCCAGTGGAATGATGCGCCAGGAGGTGCGTTCATGCAGAATCACCACGTAGCCAGGAGGCTGCAGGATGTAGAAAGGCGAGGGCACATAATGGGAGCGGGGCACGCCCGCGGTCACGAAGCAGTGTGCGGTGGGATCGTCATAGCCCCGGTGCGGCAACTCGCGCTCGATGCGCTCCGCCCGCGCCCAGTCCTGGTAGGGCAGGGTGCCATCCGGCGGGTCGATCACCACGCCGCGGGAGGCCGGGGTGAGGAAGTCACGGGGCTTGGCCTCCAGTCCGTAGTTTGAACCGCCGGCGTCGGCCATGTAGTAGCCGCTGATGTCGGGTGTGCCATCCGCCAGGCGGCGAATGTCACTGCCGATTGCCAGGGGCGGCAGTTCTCCGCCAGCGGCGTAATCGAAGGGTACGTTCTCTTCCGGGATTGGCGCCGGATACCAATTGCGTTCGTCACGCTCGAAGTCGCCGGTGAACTCCTCCTTTTCCGCCTGGCACTGATATTCCAGGATGCGGTCCATGTCCGTTTGACGCTGCAGGGGCATGCTGATGGTCCAGGCGCTGCTGAAGACTTCGGGGTCTTCGATGGTGGCCTCGTAGCGGATGGTGTCGGCGTCCACCAGGGTGTAGCGCTCGGTGACCGTGAGGGCGTCGCTGTGGTAGTTGCCGGCGGCATCGAACCAGGTTTTGTCGTTGAAGTCCTTGACTTCCACCACCAGGGTGTCGCCGTCCCAGTAACCACGGGAGCGGCCCATCCAGCCCTCGATGCCGGCGTAGGGGTCGGATTGATCGGTGACAGGGATCTTGCGGTAGACGTTGGACCATTCAAAGGCCATGGCCACATGCTCATCGGTCTGGAAGATGTGGTAGGGGTGGGGCATGTACATGATGCGCGGCACTCCGGGCAGATAGCAGCTTGCTACCGGATCCAGTTGCGCGCGGTTGGCGAAGTTTTCCAGCTTGCGTGGCAGCGCGGCCGCCAGATAGGGAATGGTACCTTCCACCACCACGCTTCTGCCGGGCAGCATGTCGTGGCGGGCGGGATGATCCTCCAGGTCGAAGTGGGCGCGGTTTTGGGCCTGCCAGATGCCCTGGAAATCCGGCTTGCCGGAGTCGGTGCGAGGTATTTCCTGGGCCTGCGAGGTCACGGCCGCCGTCAGAAGTACCAGAATCGATGTCAAACGCAACAGCATAATTTCCCCTCTATAACAATCTGTTGGCTTGGATCAGGGCAAGCCTGAAATCCAAGGTGTTTCTTCCTCGATGAGCCTGGGCGGGCCGGTCCTGACGCGGTCTGCCAGCCGGACACCAGAATGCCCGTGGTGTT
This sequence comes from Gammaproteobacteria bacterium, assembly GCA_050485205.1. Taxonomy (GTDB): domain Bacteria; phylum Pseudomonadota; class Gammaproteobacteria; order Pseudomonadales; family Pseudohongiellaceae; genus JAVVEZ01. The sequence goes on along the minus strand of JBJHAY010000157.1, from coordinate 5,833 downwards.
CTCACAGACAGGCTTTTGACCAGGATTATTCCCTCTTGCGCCCCTTTTGAACAAGCCCCAACCCCCCCTGCCTGTAAACAAGGGATAACCGGCACGAAGCCGCAAGTATGGCATTTTTTCCCGGCTTGTCCCACCCCAGGCGTTGGGTCTGGGTGAGAGAGTGTGGCATTTTGTCGCATCCAGGGTTTGCCTGTCAGGGGCTATACTTGCCCAAAAAGAACAAAAGCAGCCCATATAATGGAACCATCGTGAGAGATCGCAGTTTTTCGCCCCTGACTGCCTTGCAGTCCAATCTCAAGCGCCTGTTGGCGATTCGAGCCATCGTCTTCCTGTGTCAACTGCTGGCTCTGATCTATGCCTGGGGTATGCTCGACCTGCCCTTGCAGTACGCCGTGATTCTCTTGATTCTTCTGCTGTTCGTAGTGCTGAACCTGTTGGTCTGGTGGCGCCTGCATCAGCCCTGGCCGGTGACCGAAAGAGAATTCGCGGGACACCTGTTACTCGACATACTCGGCCTGTCACTGCTTCTCTACATCACCGGCGGTGCCAGCAATCCTTTCGTGTCCTACCTGTTGGTGCCCGTGATCATTTCAGCGGCTGCCCTGTCCCGGGGTTATACCCTGGCCATGGCAGGTACCGGCATGGCATGTTACACCTTGCTGTTGTTCTTTTTTCAGCCACTGCCCGAGTTATCACCCGCCATCATGGGACCCGTGACAGGGGCCGCGGAGGAGCATGAACATCACATAAGCAGCGTGGTGGTCAACGGCCAGCTATCCGGGCTGAACCTGCATATTTCAGGCATGTGGGTGAATTTTCTGGTCAGTGCTGGACTCATCACCTGGTTCGTGACCCGAATGGCCGCGGAAATCAGGGACCAGGACGCGCAACTTGCACGGCTGCGCGAGGAAAGTCTGCGCGATGAGCAGATTCTCAGCGTGGCGATCCAGGCTGCCGGCACTGCCCATGAACTGGGAACCCCACTCAACACCATGGCGGTGGTGCTACGGGAGATGGAACACGAGTATGCCAATGATCTGGACGCTCTCAAGGATATTCTTTTGCTGCAACGACAGGTAGGACAATGCAAGCAATCTCTGCGACGCCTGGTGAGCGAAGCAGATTATGGCAAGGCAAGACAGGAGCAGTGGCAGCCGCTCAAGACCCTGGTAGAGGAAATCCTTGACCGTTGGCGCCTGTTGCGGCCCGAGGTGAAGTTGACGTTGATTGAGCCGGTGATTGCACCGGCGCCTTGGGTGCATCTGGACCCCAGTCTGCGTCAGGCGATATTGAATCTACTGGACAACGCCGCCGATGTCAGTCCCGAGCACATTGAAATGCGGCTGTTCTGGTCGACCTCGGAGTGGGGCTTGGTGATCCGTGATCATGGCCCTGGCTTGCCGGGAGAATTGATGGAAAATGGCGGCATGGGACTGTTCAGCAATAAACCCGATGGCATGGGTGTGGGGTTGATGCTGAGCCAGGCCAGTATCAACCGGCTTGGTGGCTCCGTGACCCTGCGGCCCCACCCGGAGGGCGGCACTGTGACTACCGTGACCATGCCCCTGCAGGATAGTAGCAAATCATGATTCTGATCGTAGACGATGATGCCGTGTTTACTGAAGTGTTGGGGCGCGCCCTGGAAAAACGCGGCCATGTCTGTCTGTTGGCCAATGATGTTGCCGGGGCAGTGGCTCTGGCCGAGACCCACCGGCCAGGCATGGCGGTCATTGATCTGAAGCTGGAGCGTGAATCCGGCCTTGACCTGTTGCCCCGGCTCAAGCAGATCAATCCAGCGATTCGAATGCTGATATTAACTGGTTATTCCAGTATTGCCACGGCAGTGGCAGCCATCAAGCTGGGCGCCTTCGACTATGCCTGCAAGCCGGTGGACACCGATCAGATACTGGCACTGTTGGAAGGCACAGGGGAGAGCCAGCAGGAGTCCTTGATGGAAGCCGAGCCACCCTCCATCAGACGCTTGCAGTGGGAGCACATCCAAAAAGTGCTGGAAGCCAACGATGGCAATATTTCCGCCACGGCACGGGTTCTCGGCATGCATCGCAGGACCCTGCAGCGGCGTTTGCAGAAAAGGCCGGTCAGACGCTGACAGGCCGTGTCCAGTGAGTCGGGCTTGAAAACCGGCAGCTTGTGCTTTTCATTCGTGCCCGGAGTGGGGAAAATGGGCCAACGTCATGGGTACGCCTGTGTTCTCTACCTCTAATGCAACAAGGAGCCAATAATGACCATTACTGTCGGTGACAAGATTCCACAATGCACGCTCAAAGTCATGGGTGAGGGGGGGAGCCCCAAGAGTGTCAGTACCGCTGAACTGTTCGAGGGCAGGAAAGTGGTGATGTTCGCAGTGCCCGGTGCCTTCACCCCTGGGTGCTCCATGACCCACTTGCCCGGTTATGTGGTGAATGCCGACAAGTTCTTCGCCAAGGGGGTGGACAGCATCATTTGTCTGTCGGTCAACGACGCGTTCGTCATGGATGCCTGGGGCAAGGCGCAGAATGCCGAGCATCTGATCATGCTTGCCGATGGCAATGCTGATCTCACCAGGGCCATGGGACTGGAAATGGACGTCAGCGCTCATGGCATGGGGGTGCGCTGCAAGCGCATGGCCATGGTCATTGAGGATGGAGTGGTCAAGCACATGGCCATCGAACCTCCCGGTGGCATCGTCGAAAGTGCTGCCGAGGCCATGCTGAAAATACTGTAAATCCAGTATCGGCGTGGTTCATTGCCAACGGCGAGAGCTGATCAACCGGGCATGGCGACGTCGTGCCCGGTTCATGCAGAGATTTCCATATGATGGGCAAATAAGGATAATACGCCGCATTTTCCACTTAACGTTATCCCTATTGTCAGAGTGAGGTGTTGTCATGCTCAGGTCCATTCCCTGTATGTTGTTCAGAGGCGGCACGTCCAAGGGAGCCTACTTCCTGGCCGATGACCTGCCCGCCGCCACCGGGGAAAGGGATGCCGCGCTGATCCGCCTCATGGGCTCTCCCGACAAGCGTCAGATCGATGGTATCGGCGGTGCTCATCCGCTGACCAGCAAGGTGGCCATCGTCAAGAAGTCCGAGCGCCCTGGTGTCGATGTGGACTATCTCTTCGTGCAGGTGATGGTGGATCAGGCGGTGGCGACCACGGCCCAGAACTGCGGCAATATCCTGGCGGGCGTGGGAGCCTTTGCCATTGAGAAAGGCTTGGTGAAGGCCCAGGATGGCGAGACCTTGGTAACGGTGTACATGGAAAACACCGACAGTGTCGCCAAGCAGCGGATTCAGACCCCAGGACGCCGCGTGGAATATGCCGGTGATGCCGCCATCGACGGGGTGCCGGGCAGCGCCGCGCCGATCATGATCGAGTTTCTGGATGTGGCGGGCTCCAACTGTGGTGCCTTGTTCCCCACTGGGAATTTCGTGGACCAGGTGGATGGCCTGCGGGTCACCCTGGTGGACAACGGCATGCCGGTGGTGATGATGGATGCCCGTGATCTCGGTCTCAAGGGTGATGAAAGCATTCAGGATCTGGAAGCCAACGAGTCGCTTCGCGCCAGGGTGGAGTCAGTACGACTCAAGGTGGGGCCAATGATGAATCTGGGCGATGTCAGCAAGAAAACCGTTCCCAAGATGACCATCGTGTCACCAGCCCTGAATGGCGGCCTGCTCAATACCCGCAGCTTCATCCCGCACCGTGTGCATGAGGCAGTGGGCGTGCTGGCGGCGGTCAGTGTTGCCACCGCCGCCAATATTCCCGGTGCCATTGGCCATGACATTGCCAATATTCCAGCCGATAAACTCAAATTCTGCAGGGTGGAGCATCCCACCGGGGCGCTGACGGTGGCGGTGGAACTGGACGAGGATCCGGCGCAATTGGTGCCCAAGTCCACGTCCATCATCAGCACCGCCAGATTGTTGATGGCAGGAGATGTGTACTATTAGTGGGTAGGCCAGCAACCACCGCAACCGCGCTTCTGGCGCGGGCAATGCAGAGAGAGTTCTTGTCGGCTTGCCAACGAACCTGCATCATAGAGCCTTGTGGTCAGGGTGGTTGGCCTGAGGTCCGGCCTCCCGCCGATGGTGGTATGCCCATGCACAGGCTCAAGCCAAGCATCGGCTCAAAAAGGATCTAGATAATGCACTGGAACAGATCGCTGATTTTCCTGGTTTTATCCTGGTCACTGTTTGCCTGTGGCAATGACAACCCAAGTATGCCGGAGCTTGCCGAGCCAGCTGCCACGGGGCAATTGCAAGCCACTGGCCAGGTAGTGGACTTTCCCCTGCCGATGGCTGACAGTGGTCCCACCACGCTGGCGCTGGATTCCCAGGGCCGGGTCTGGTTCACACTGTCCAGCGGCAATGCCATTGGCCGCATGAATGCCGACGGCAGTGACCTGCGGATATTCCCACTGCCTAACCCCAATAGCTCGCCGCGCATCATTGCCCTGGGGGCGGATGGCAATATGTGGTTCTCCGAACACGAGGGAAACCGCATGGGCCGCATCACCCCAGAGGGCGTCATTACTGAGTTCGAAATTCCAACACCCAATAGCCAGCCCAGGGCCATTGCTCTCAACAGTGACGGCAATATCTGGTTTGGCATGTTCGCCGCTGGCAAGATCGGCCGCATCACCCCGCAAGGCGAGATCACCGAATTCGACATCCCTACTGCCGACAGTGGTCCCAGGGCCCTGGCGGCAGGGCCTGATGGCAACATCTGGTTTTCAGAGTTCAAGGCCAGCAAGATCGGCCGCATCACGCCTGAGGGACAGATCACGGAGTTTGATCTGCCACGGCCCAATTCCGGACCTGGGGACATTACCGCCGGGGCCGATGGCAACATGTGGTTTCTGCAGCTGTCCGGCACCATGGATGGCTTGGCGGTGGATGGCAATCGGGTGGGGCGTATCACCATGGATGGACAGATCAGCGAATTCATGATTCCCAGCGAGGGCCCTTCTCCCATCAACATCGCCGTCGGCCCCGACCGCAATGTTTGGTATACCAAGAACGCCGCCCTCGGCAGGGTCACAATGGAAGGCGTCATCACTGAGTTCCCGATCGCTGATGGCCCGGCCCGCGCCGTGGGCTTGACGGCGGGCAGCGACAGACAGCCTCCCACAAGACTGACCGATCGGCTTTGGTTCACGGATGGCGCCAACAACCGCATTGCCTACCTGCAATTCGAGTAAGCAGATGGCCGCCCCCCTGGGAGTGGCACCCACCCTTCACTTTCTGGGAAACACCGCATGACAGCACTGCAAGCGTTCTTGAACCGCGTCAATGATTTTGTCTGGGGTCCCTTTCTCCTGATTCCACTGCTGCTGTTGACCGGACTCTATCTCACCTTGCGTCTGCGCGGCCTGCAATTCCGCATACTTGGACATGCCTTGTGGCTGGCCCTGATCAGACGCAAGGAGAAGGGGGCCGCAAGGGGCGATGTGTCTCACTATCAGGCGCTTGCCACGGCCCTGGCGGCCACGGTGGGAGTTGGCAACATTGCTGGGGTTGCCACCGCCATCGGTATCGGTGGTCCCGGCGCCCTGTTCTGGATGTGGATGACTGGTCTGGTGGGCATGGCCACCAAGTATGCCGAAGCCCTGCTGGGGGTCAAATACCGCTGCACCGATGCCCACGGCGAACAAAGTGGCGGCCCCATGTATTACCTTTCCGAGGGGGTTGGCGGATCCTGGGGCAAGGGATTGGGGCTGGCCTTCGCGGTATTTGGCGCCATTGCCGCCTTTGGCATCGGCAACATGGTACAGGCCAATACCGCCGCCATCCAATTGCAGGCCACCTGGGGAGTGTCTCCGGTGTACAGC
>JBJHAY010000156.1:0-8425 GCA_050485205.1 Gammaproteobacteria bacterium | reverse complement strand
GCGTCCACCAGGGCCACGCAACCACCGGTGATGGAGGCTGTGCGGGTGCCGCCGTCGGCCTGGATCACGTCGCAGTCGATCTTGATGGTGTTTTCTCCCAGCTTTTTCATGTCCACCGCGGCGCGCAGGGAGCGGCCGATGAGACGTTGGATTTCCTGGGTACGACCGCTTTGGCCACCACGGGCGGCTTCGCGGTCCATGCGGCTGCCAGTGGAGCGGGGCAGCATGCCGTATTCGGCCGTTACCCAACCCTGCCCGCTGTCGCGCAGAAACCGTGGCACTCCAGATTCCCAGCTGGCGGTGCAGATGACCTTGGTGTCACCGAACTCCACCAGCACCGAGCCCTCGGCATGCTTGGTATAGCGGCGGGTAAATCGGATTGGGCGCAATTCGCCCGGGGCGCGGCCACTGGGCCGCTGGAAAGTCGTCATAAATCCTGTGTCCTCTGTTCTTGGATAACTACTGCCACCGGCCCGACAACTTCTGCCTCCTGTGCAGGAGCGAGCCCTGCTCGCGACCCGTGGTTATTGCTGACGCCCGTGGCTAAAGCAAATCACCGAACAACAGTGCTGAAGCTTCGAGCCGGGCGTCGGGGGACTGGCGACAGTGATGCACAAATCCGTTATATTGCGGGGCCACCATTTAACCACAGATGGCCATCGCGTATCACAGCCAGTTATCAACCCAGTACCGGTATGCACATCATTCAGCAGCCAACTGATGACTCCAGGAAAGCCCATGAAACAAGCCGCCCGCATCGCCAGCATGACCGCCTTTGCCCGTCACCAGAGCGAGCATGACTGGGGCCAACTGGTGTGGGAAATGCGCACCGTCAATCACCGTTTTCTGGAGCCCAATCTGAAATTGCCTGACTCCCTGCGCAGCCTGGAACCCCGGCTGAGGGAGTTACTTCGCAACACCCTCTCCCGTGGCAAATTCGAAGCCCAGTTGCGCTTTCTGCCCAAGGCCTCCTCCGATCAACAATTGCAATTGAACCAAGCCCTGCTTTACCAATTGCGCGACGCCGCCGAGAAAATCAGTGAGCAACTGGACAAGCCCGCCGCCGTCAATCCCATGGAGTTGTTGCGCTGGCCCGGTGTGGTGCAGGAGCAGGAGCAGGACTTGGAAGCCATTGAGACCGAGGCCCTGCGCCTGTTCCAGGAAGCCCTGCAAAGTCTCACCGCCCAGCGTCTGCGCGAGGGCGAGGAGTTGGTGAAATTCATTCAGCAGCGACTGGAAGGCATCAGCGCCATCGTCACCCAGGTGCGGGAAGCCATGCCCGCGATCCTGGCTCGGCAACGGGAGAAACTCAGTTCCCAGCTGGCGCAACTCAAGGTGGAGCTTGACCAGGGACGCCTGGAGCAGGAAGTGGCGGTGCTGACCCAGAAGGCCGACATTCACGAGGAAATCGATCGCCTCGATACCCATGTCAAGGAAGTGGCTCATACCCTTTCCCAGGGCGGCGCCATTGGCCGGCGCCTGGATTTCCTGATGCAGGAATTGAACCGCGAGGCCAACACTCTCAGCTCGAAATCCGTGGTCAGCGACACCACCATGTGCGCGGTGGAGTTGAAGGTGCTGATCGAGCAGATGCGCGAACAGATTCAAAATATCGAGTGATCCTGCCTTCACCCTTGCAACGCAGCAGTGGTGAAATGTTCGGGCCAAACTGCTATTTTGCCGCCGATGTCCACACCACTCTCACTTCCCATTGATGCCATCCTGCCCGCGCTCTGTCAGACACTGGCGGAGCATGACCGCTGCCTGCTGGTGGCACAGCCAGGGGCGGGGAAAACCACGCGGGTGCCACTTGCACTCCTGGGCTTGACGGAACCCGGACTGCACACTGGTCTTGCCACAACTGGCGCTGTTGGCGCGGCGGCGAAGCCGGGCAAGTGGCTGTTGCTGGAACCTCGACGGGTGGCGGCACGCCTGGCGGCGGCGTGGATGGCGCAGCAGTTGGGCGAGAACCTCGGGGACACCATTGGTTATCGGGTGCGGGGTGAAAGCCGGGTAGGCCCGCGCACCAGGCTGGAAGTGGTGACCCAGGGCATTCTCACCCGCATGTTGCAGGATGACCCGGCCCTGGAAGGGGTCACCGGCATCATTTTCGATGAGTTTCACGAACGCAGCCTGGATGCCGACCTTGGGCTGGCACTGGCACTTGACGTGCAACAGGGCCTGCGGGAAGACCTGAAGCTGCTGGTCATGTCCGCCACGCTTGATGTGGCTTCCCTGTTGTCGGTGCTGGGCCAGGACACCCCGGTGATCGAGTGCGAAGGTCGGGCCTGGCCGGTGACGACCCACTACCGCCCCATGCCCGTGCGAGAGATCCCGGAGCGCCATCAGGCACGGGTCATCCGCGAGGCCCTGACCCATAACCCCGATGGCCACTTACTGGTATTCCTGCCCGGACAACGGGAAATCCGTCGCCTGCGGCAAACACTGCTGGAAGCCTTGCCGGCAGACACCGAAGTGCGGAGCCTGCACGGACAAATGCCACTCAGTGAGCAACAAGCCGTATTACGCCCCCCTGAACAAGGCCCACGCCGCATCATTCTCTCCACCGCCATCGCTGAGTCCAGCCTCACCGTGCCGGGTGTGCGGGTGGTGATCGACGCGGGCCGCGAGCGGGTGCCGGTGTTCCAGCCCCGTTCCGGACTCAGCCGGCTGGAAACCCGGCAAGTCAACCGCGCCAGCGCCGACCAGCGCCGGGGCCGGGCTGGCAGAGAGGCAGCCGGTGCCTGCTACCGGCTGTGGGCCGAGGAAGCGCAGTTGATGCCGCACCGGGAAGCGGAAATCACCCAGGCCGATTTGGCGGGCCTGGTGTTCGAATTGATACGCTGGGGTGTCAGCGACCCCGCTGCCCTGCAATGGGTAAGCCCGCCCCCGGCAGCGGGTTTGGCCGCGGGGCAGAAATTGCTGCAAACCCTGGGATTGGTGGAAAAAGGCTTGTCCGATGCCACGCCGACGCTGACAGCCCTGGGCCGCCGCTGCGGCCGCTGGCCCACCCATCCCAGACTGGCGGTGTTGCTGGAAGCCGCCCAAGCACGCTGCTGTCTGCCACTGGGCTGTTGGCTGGTGGCGGGCTTGGAAGAGGCGGCCTGGGAACAGGAAGAAGACATCGCCATGCTGCTGCTACGCCGCCCCCGCCACGACGCCCCCGGCAACCAGGGACGCTGGTGGCGCGCGGCGCGTCAGTGGGCCGACAGACTTGGTTGCGGCCTGGACATTGCCGACCTTGCTCCAGCCTCCACCCTGCTGGCGCTCGCCTTTCCTGACCGTGTGGTCATGAATCAGGGCGATGGCCGCTTTCGGCTGGTGACCGGGGGCCAGGCACTGGTGCCGGAAAATCATCCTCTCTGCCGCCACCCCTTGCTGGTGGCGGTGTCACTGGATGGCCAACCCAGTGGCGCCCGAATCTTTCATGCCATTGCCATCGATGCCGCAACGCTGGAGGCAATCTTTCCCACCTGCCGCGAATGGCGCCAGCAGGTTTACTGGGACGATCAGGCCGGACGCCTGGTTGGCGAGGAGATCCGCGGACTCGGCCAGGTAATTCTGGAACGAAAATCAATGAAAGCCCTGCCTGCCGGGGCCGCCAGCAAGGCCTTGCTGGAAGCTCTGCGTCAAGCCGGAAGCCTGCCCTGGTCGACGCAGGACCAACAGTTACTGGGAAGACTGCGCCTGTTGCATCACACCTTGGGCGAGCCGTGGCCCAACATGTCGGACCAAGCGCTGATGGATGGGCTGGAACAATGGCTGCTGCCACACCTGGATGGACTGACACGGCTGCAACAGGTGGAGCGACTGGATCTGGGAGAGTTATTGCTGCACAGCCTGGACTGGTCCCTGCGTGCCCAACTGGACAAGCTGGCCCCGAACCATCTGCGGGTACCCAGTGGCTCCAATATCCGTCTCGACTACAGTAGCGGGGAACCCGTGCTGGCAGTGAAGCTGCAGGAACTGTTCGGTCAAATTGATACGCCACGGCTGGTGGATGGCAGGGTCCCGGTATTGATTCATCTGCTGTCGCCGGCGGCAAGGCCAGTGCAGGTGACGCGGGATCTGGCCAACTTCTGGGCCAGCACTTATTTCGAGGTGCGCAAGGATCTCAAGGGGCGCTACCCCAAGCACCCCTGGCCCGATGACCCCCTGCAGGCCATTGCAACCCGTCATACCAAGAACAGACAAAGCCGATTGAATAACTGAAGCCTGTCCTGCTCAGGGCAGCGAACAAAAGCATCGGGGCCGCTTCAGCGGAATTTATGGGGCATCAAGCTGCGCAGGGCACCGTCGATACTCATGGAGACCTTGCTCAATCGCAGCATTTCAACGAGTCTCGCGCCATGATCACGGGATGCGCCGTCCAGGGCTTTACCTTCTTCCATCAGGGACAAGAGGTAGTCAACATAGTCCTGGCAACGCAGCAGAAGCTCCATTAGTTCAAGTGGCACGACCTGGGGGTTTTTGCCGATATTTCCCATTATCATTTCCACTTCCTCTGACAGACCGCTCACCTGGTGCAGATACTCCGCCAACAACGCCGCTGGAGGCTGTTGACACCTAGGCATGGCCTCAAACCCGGCATGCCAATCCCTGTTGCCACCTTCTGCTATCATGCCAAGCTCCACGCCAATGTTTTTGTGACTAATCTCTGTTCGATTCATGAACCTACCTTTATCATTTTTATTTTTGTTATGGTGTCCATACAAACCTGTTGTGGGGAAATTCACATCTCTGGTTTGGCAGTCCATCTTCGACCAGAGAGGGCGACCAATAAAGTCGGCCAAGCCTTCTTGGCTTGTGGGCGGAGGATTATTTTTGGGTAGGAATTTTCTTACACCGACCATGGCCAGGATTTTCGCTTGCCGCATGAGTTACAAAGAATCCGAGCCTGATACCTCAGTTTTCGATCAAGCCATGACGCACGGCATAACGCACCAGGTCACTGATGGAAGTCATCCCCATTTTCTGCATGAGCCTGAATTTATGGGTACTGACAGTCTTGGCGGAAATATGCAGGGCCAGGCCGATGTCATTGACTCCCAGACCCTTTGCCAGTAGCAGAAATACCTGCTTTTCCCGGTCCGTCAGGGTGTCATAGACATCCTCCGCCGTTTCGGCATCCTTGTGAAACACCAGTTTCGATGCTATCGCCGGCTCAATGTAGTGCCCCCCCTTGGCGCACTTGCGGATCGCATCAAGCAACATGTCGGGCTCACTGTCCTTGGTGAGATAACCGGAAGCTCCAGCCCTGATGGCACGCGCGGCAATTTCGCTCTCACCATGCATGGTCAGCACCAGAATCGGCAGTTTTGGCAGCTTGGCGCGGATGCGCTTGATCAGTTCCACACCGCTGAGTCCCGGCATGCTCATGTCTGTCAACAGCAGATCAAACTTTCCTTCGCGGAGTTTGTCCATTACCTCGGTTCCATCCGCCGCCTCCGCCGCCACCTTTACATCTGGCGCCAGGGTAATGACCCGCGCCAGGCCTTGTCTGACAATGCTGTGATCATCCGCAATCAGTATCTTGATCGTGTCCATGGTGATGTTCTATCGATCCCGCAAACAAATGAATTTTCTGGCCATCTCATCAGCTGGCCATGTGCCTTGCCGACAGGGCTTATCCTCATTATCGGCACAACGCTGTGCAACTTATTTTTTTATTGACCCGGCACTGAATTAAGCCGGCACTAGATCGTGTCCTGCTGATGAATATTTTCCAACGGAATGGTCAATTTCAAGCTGGTACCTTCTCCGGGCTTGCTGTTGATGCGTGACTCGCCACCAAAGATTTTCGCCCGCTCCCGCATACCCATCAAGCCAAAGGTGTGCTTGATCCTGACCTTGGCATGATCAAAGCCAACGCCATCATCCCTGATGGTGACCTGCAATTGCTCATCTTCTTTGCGCATGCTGACATAAACGTTGCTGGCCTGGGCATGACGGGTGATATTGGTGAGAGATTCCTGGAGGATACGAAACACTGCGGTGGCACGGGGATCATCAATGGCAAAGTCTTCCTGAGGACCCTCGAAATGGCAGCGCACGCCGGTGCGTTCCTGAAAATTGCCCAGCAGCCATTCAGTGGCCGACATCAAGCCCATGTCCAGCGCACTGGGGCGCAGACTGGAAGCCACATTGCGCACCACTGCGATGGTACTGTCGATGGTGCTTTTCATGCGCTTGAGACTGGCCTCCAGCTCTGGATTGTCCTTGGCAAAGCGCATCTGCATCATGGCGGTATCCATGCGCAATGCCGTGAGTTGCTGACCCATTTCATCATGAATTTCCCGGGCGATGCGGGTTCGTTCTTCCTCGCGGATGCGTTCGTGGTGGGCCACCAGTTCCCTCAGTTTCTGCTGCGATTGCAGCAAGGCTTCCTCCTGCAACTTGATCTCGGTGATATCCTGCACCGTGCCAAGGGCCCTGCAAACGTCCCCATCCTCGTCGAATTCCGGCTCGACCCGCTGCCGAACCCACTTGATTTCGCCATTGATACACAGCCGATATTCCACATCGTATGCCTCGCCACGCGTCACGGCGGACCAACATGATAATGACCTGTCCACATCCTGCTCATGAGTCCTGGCCATCAAGGTCTCCAGGCTCAGGCTGGAAGTTGGCGTGATACCGAAGATTCTGGCGCATTCCTCGGAGCAGATGAACTCTTCCTGTTCCAGATCCAGGACCCAACTACCCAGGTGCGCCTGGGCTTGAGCTCTGGCAAGGCTGGCCTCCCGGTCCCTGAGTACCAACTCCGCCTTGCGGGCTGCGGTAATATCCTGATTGATCACAATGGCGCCCTCCGAGAGTCCTTCGCTGTTGAAAATCGGTACCGCGGAGTTGAGTATGGTTTTGCGGCTGCCATCAAAGCACTGAATATCGATTACTTCCTCCAGAGTCGAAACGCCTTCACGGATGGCGCGGGTCAACGCCCACTGGTCGGATTCGATTTTTTTCCCTGTATCCGCGTGCCATCCCCGATAAACACCATATTGGCCCATGGATACATAGGCTGCACCCTCCCATATCTTGCGGCTGGCGGGATTGCCGTAAATGATGTTGCCGGACCTGTCCGCAAGCCACACGCCAACCGGCAAATGCTCCAGCGTCAGGTGCATGGTCATCTCACTCCGGCGCAACTGTTCCTCGGCGCCGATGGGCATCGACTCCAATATCTCACGCAAGGCCACTTCCCTTTCCTGGCTGCGGGCAAGCCCCTCGCGCACGCTGTCGAGTTCAGCGCGCATCCGCCAGTGCTGCCAGTACGCCAGCGACACCATGGTCAGGCTGAGCAGGAAAATCAGGGTAAGGGCTGTCAGGGAATATCCATGCCACAGAGACAAGGCCGCGCCAGTCACAAGCGCCAGCGCCAACAGGGCAACCGCTCTGTTGGCATTTCCGCCATCGATGAGGCTCCACCGGCCAAGCCTTTTCATAGGGATGAATCGACGCATCAGTTTTGATTCTTGCTATACTCAGCCGCCGTCCGTGACTTGTATGCCACGGGAGTACGAATGAAGTGAACCTGCCCGTGGATAGCCACTCGATGTCAAAAGGCACTTTATACCTTATTTCCGCCCCTTCTGGCGCGGGTAAAACCAGCCTGGTGAATGCCTTGACGCGGGAAGCCAACACAGCGGGACCGCGGCTGACGGTATCGGTTTCCCACACCACCCGGCCGATGCGGCCCGGCGAGCAGGATGGGGTCAACTACCACTTTGTTGGCCTGGAGGTCTTCCAGCAAATGCGGGAAGACGGAGCCTTTCTCGAAAGTGCCCAGGTATTCGGCAACTTTTACGGCACTTCCCGAAGCTGGGTGGAACAGCGCCTGAAGCAGGGCTGGGATGTGATCCTGGAAATCGACTGGCAGGGGGCGGCCCAAGTGAAGTCACTGATGCCGGACGCGGTCAGCATATTTATCCTGCCCCCCTCTCTCGGCACCTTGCGGGAACGTCTGACCCGCCGTGGCCAGGACGACAATGAAGTGATCGAGGCACGCATGGCCAAGGCGGTGAACGAGATATCCCATTATCCGCAGGCCGACTACCTGGTGATCAACGATGACTTCGACACCGCCCTCGGCGACCTGCGCGCCATCCTGCGCGCCGCCCACCTCACCCTGGCACGTCAGCAGCAACACCACCAGACCTTGCTCGAAGCTCTCCTCAACCAACCCCCCCTGTAAAAGACAGCAAATGTGATCCGGGTTACACCGTGGCGCTTGAAATGGGCGTATCGTGTCCCATAAATGTAGGTAGATGCCATTTCCAGGCAGTTAGGCTATAATCGCCGACCCTCCAGGGGGCAAGCCCTGCCCGGGAAACAGCAAACCCTACTGTCAAGGTGAAACCATGGCCCGTATTACCGTTGAAGATTGTCTTGAAAATGTTGAAAACCGCTTTGAACTGGTGATGAT
>JBJHAY010000155.1:0-8442 GCA_050485205.1 Gammaproteobacteria bacterium | reverse complement strand
GTCATGTACTGATCGAAGATGTCCCCGGTGTGGGCAAGACCACACTCAGTCACACCTTGGCGCACGTGCTGGGGCTGTCTTACCGTCGCATTCAATTCACTGCTGATTTGGTGCCTGCCGACATTCTGGGAGGTGCCGTCTATGACCCTGAATCCCGCTCCTTTCAGGTCATCAAGGGGCCGGTTTTTGCCCAGATCGTGTTGGCGGACGAGCTCAACCGAGCTTCACCCAAGGCGCAGTCAGCTCTGTTGGAGGCCATGGAAGAAGGTCAGGTGACCGTCGATGGCCAGACGCGGGTGCTGGCGTCGCCATTTTTTGTGATTGCCACCCAGAACCCCCTCAACTTCGCTGGCACCTACCCCTTGCCGGAGTCGCAGTTGGACCGCTTCCTGATGCGCTTGCGCCTGGGCTATCCCGATCCTGTGGCGGAGCGCCAACTGTTGTTGAGTCATGATCAACGCCAGCGTCTCGACACTATTCAGCAATGTTTGTCTCCGGCTGATGTGGCGCGCTGGAACAGGGCAATTGCCGGAGTTGAGGCTTCTGCTTCGTTGTTGGATTATGTGCAACGTCTGGTAGCCTTCACCCGCCGGGAAAATGAATTCAGTGTGGGCTTGTCGCCACGTGGGGCGCAAGCCCTGATGCGGGCGGCCCGCACCTGGACCTTGATGGATGGGCGGCTCCATGTGCTCCCCGAGGATGTACAGGCGGTGTTGCCTGCCGTGGTGGATCATCGTCTCCGCGGCAGTGGCGATGCCAGAAGCAGTCAGAGCGAGCGGCATGCTCGGCGCTTGTTGGAACAAGTCGACGTCTTCCCTTCTTGATCCGGGTTGCCTCGTATGCCGTCGCGAAGGGGTTCCACTTCAGGGCCTGGGCAGGGCCGGCCCAGGAAAGACAGTCTATCTGACAGGCTGACAGGCAACTCACGATGTACGGGTCCCAGGTTCCCTAGTATGAAAATTCCCATTCTCAGCCTACCTGTTGGCACTTCCCCGATTCATCATTTGCGACGGCGCTTTGATACCTGGGTCAGGCAACGTATCCCACCCTCCAATCAGGTGACACTGGGACATCACAATATTTTCATCATCCCTAACCGGCAAGGCATGGGCTTTGCCTGTGCCATCGTCTTGATGCTGGTGGCCGCTATCAACTATGAGGCCAGTCTGGCCTATGTGCTGGTGTTCTGGCTGGTTTCCATGTTTCTGGCCTGTCTGCTGTTCACTTTCCGGAATCTGGCAGGTTTGAAGATCAGTGTGTTTGCGACTGGGCCGGTGTTTGCAGGTGAGCATGCCGAATTTGTTGTGTTGCTCCATCGAACCGGTGAACGTCCTCATGAAGCGGTTGATTTCAGCTTTGCTGACTCAGATCAGGCACGCGGCAACCTGTTGGAACACCAGGAACAACGTCTGTCCCTGTTTGTGCCAGCATCGAGGCGTGGCTGGTTGCGACCGGGTCGCTTGCGGATCGAAACCGTGTTCCCCCTTGGTATCTGCCGCGCCTGGTCGTGGCTCTACCCGCGCCAGCAGGTCCTGGTATACCCGCGGCCTCTGGCCACGGAGACTAGTTGGCATCCCGCCGCCCCCGAGGGTGAAGGGGAAAGCGGCGGCTTGCATGGGGGTGAGGATTTTCATGGCCTGCGTGATTATCAGCCGGGAGACTCCCTGCGCCATGTGGCCTGGAAGCAGCTTGCCCGTGGTCAGGGCATGTATACCAAGCAGTTTGCGGATGCGGTGGATGAACATCTATGGCTCGAATGGGAGATGTTTCCCGGTTGCGGCACGGAAGAGCGCCTGTCGCGCCTGACCTGGTGTGTGCTGAATCTGCAACGGCAAGCACAACCTTATGGACTGCGCATTCCCGGTAGCTTGCTTCCCCCGGCTCAGGGGGAGGCCCATGCTCATACTTGTCTGCAGGCCCTTGCCCTGTTTGGCCAGGAAGACCTAGAGGAGGGCGGTGCATGAGCAACAGCGGCTTCCGCATTCCACGCAATTCCTTGGCCTGGGTCATGGTGTCCCTGACAGCGGTGATTCTGCCTCATGTGCCACGCATGTCAGCTTGGTTGATTGTGCTGTGCATGGTCTGTATCGGCGTGCGCGTGTTGATCTATCAAGGCAGGATTTCCTATCCGGGGCCCTTGCTGAAGATTTCCCTGGTGGTGCTGACAGTGTTGGCCATAGCCATGGAATTTGGCCGCAACATCTTTTCCACCGAAGCCATGGTCAGTGTGCTTGTGGTGGGTATTTCCCTGAAGTTGCTGGAGATGCGCCAGAAGCGCGATGTGCTGTTGGTGATCTACCTATGCTATTTCACCGTGGTGGCACAGTTCATATATTCCCAGTCGATTCCCATCGCCATCTACATGGTGGTATGCCTGGCTCTGATCACGGCGGCGCTGATCTCCCTCAGCCAGAGTGAGCACATGCAGGACCCACGTCGCACGCTGGGCCTGTCGGTAAGAATGCTGGCCTTGAGTGTGCCGATGATGCTGGCCTTGTTCCTGCTGTTTCCGCGCATGTCGCCGTTATGGGCAGTGCCCTTGCAACGCAATGCCGCCCTCAGTGGACTGAGCGAGAACATGGCCCCGGGTGACATCGGCAATCTCATCCGTTCCGCGGAAGTGGCGTTCCGGGTCAAGTTTCTGGACCCACCGCCGCCCAAGGCGGAGCTGTATTGGCGCGCACTGACCCTGGATTTTTTCAATGGCCGCAACTGGAGTCGACGCAGCTCCCCAATGGATGGGGCACAGCGCTTGGGGCCGCAACGACAATCCACTGCGTCTTGGTTTGAGGCCATAGAAGTGGAAGCCCCAGGTATCCGCTACAACATCATTCAGGAGCCCACTGGTCAGCGTTGGCTGTTCAACCTCAAAATGCCCGTGTTGAATCAGGATGGCATGTTGATGCTGCGTGATTTTCAGCTGGAAAGTATTCGGCCAGTGACCCAACGCTTGACCTATGATGTGACGTCGTATTTGAACCATCGCGCGGATTTGCGCCCGGATCAGGGTGCCATGCGTCGTGCCTTGAACTTGCCGGAACAAGGCAATCCGCTGGCTCGGCAATTTGCCAATGAACTATGGCAGCGCACCGGCACGCCCCTCAGCTATGCCAATGCGGTGTTGGCAATTTTCAGGGAGCAACCATTCTTTTATACGCTGGAGCCAGGTACCTTGGGGGCAGATGCCATCGATGAGTTCCTGTTCACCAGCAGGGCGGGTTTTTGTGAACACTACGCCAGTGCCTTTACTTTTCTGATGCGGGCAGCTGGAGTGCCTGCCAGGGTGGTAACCGGTTACCAGGGAGGTGAATTCAATCCCTATGACGACACCCTGATCGTACGCCAATATGACGCCCATGCCTGGAGCGAGATCTGGTTGGAAGGCGAAGGCTGGATACGCATGGATCCAACCGCCGCGGTTGCCCCGCACCGCATCGACCTTGGCAGCGAGATGGCATTCCAGAATGAAGAAGGGTTTCTGGAAAATTCGCGATTTTCCATGTTGCGCTTTCGCAACTACCCCCTGGTCAATATGATCAGATTGCGCCTGGAGACTATTGACTATGCCTGGAATCGTTGGGTTTTAAATTATGATGCCGGCAACCAGTCTCGCTTGTTTTCACGTTTGTTGGGCGTCATTACCCCACAGAAACTTGTTTTTGTCCTGATGGGTTTATTGGCTCTGACGATGAGTCTGTTGGCCTGGTTTTTACTGCGCCAGAAACGGCCGCACTTGCATGATCGGGCCGTGCGCCTTTATCTCAGGCATTGTGACTTTCTGGCAAGGCATGGCTGTTGTCGGCTGCCGGGAGAAGGGGCCTTGAGTTTTCTGGAACGGGTCAAAAAGAGTCATCCTGAGTGGGCAGATGGCATGGAAGATATCACTCGTCAGTTCATTACCCTGACTTATGTGAACAATGAACGCAGCAGTAGTGATTCAGAGGAAGGAATCAATCGCTTGAGGCAGAGCGTGCGGCGTTTCCGCCTGCTGCACTGATACTGTTGTCCGTGACGCCGCCCTCGACTGGTGCTTCACAGCCCTGCCATAGCCTGGAGGCGAGGCTTTCAATACTTTCTTTGCATCCTTGCACGATCCAATCCGTCAGGTGTGCGGCCACATCCGGGTAAGCCACCCTGGGAGCAGGATTGCGCTGACCTATCCAATCCGCCACCTGTTTGGGCTCCAGCTGATTCAGTACCGTGGCATATCCCAACTGCTCCAGTGCAAGCGCATTGGACAGTTGTTCCATTTGTCCATGAAGGGGTTTGGTGAGAATTTCGCGGCCCAATACCAGGCATTCACTCATCAGCTCGAAACCGCTGTTGGTGATCACTTTGGCGGAACTCAACAGATCTTGTTTGAAGCCAAGACGTGATATGGCGCGCCAATGTAAATGTCCATCATCCGAGTCGCGAAGCTCAGGATGATAGATATAGCATTCGAAGTTCTTCATTGGGCGCAACAGCGCTTCGATGGTCTGGAGGCTTTCGAAAGGCAAATACACCAGT
The DNA here is from genome assembly GCA_050485205.1 of Gammaproteobacteria bacterium. GTDB lineage: Bacteria > Pseudomonadota > Gammaproteobacteria > Pseudomonadales > Pseudohongiellaceae > JAVVEZ01. The sequence continues at coordinate 3,933 of JBJHAY010000155.1, read as the reverse complement.
ATCTTGTTGTCCTGCACAAGGGGCAAAGGGTCTGGCACCATCAGATCGACGATGGGGGGGAGGATGGGATAACCAAAGTGATGCCAATGCAAGCCCACAGGCTGGTCCACCGGAGCAAAGCGGCGCATGAGGGTTTTGACCAGCGGGTTGGCACCGCGCATGGGGATATCGAAATTGAAGGCATACTGATGGCCGATGCCCAGCAAGTGCTTGTCTTGGCGGCGTGCTGCCTGGGCAATCACAGGCTCATAGTCACAAATCACCAGATCGTAAGGCGAGAGATCAAGAGCTTTGACATCTTTCCAAAAGCTCCCCAGGTTATTCTTGGCCAATGTCTTCAGTATATTGACGCGACCGTTATGAGTGACAAAAGTCAGTCCTTCGCGCCACATGAAGTGCTCTATGGCCCCACAGCCGCGTTCCCGTTCCCGGCCGCTCAAAAGCCAGTCGACCTCTATGTCGGGGTAGCGCTTGAAGGATTCGTACATGGCGCTGGCGCGGCTGATATGACCGTTACCGGTGCCTTGTACACCGTAAAGAATTTTCATGGGGGCTCCCAGGGTTTTCAGAGTATGATAAAGGCCAGTGAGGTCCCCAGCGTTGCTCCCGCCAGAATGTCGGTGGGGAAATGCACGCCAAGAATCACCCGAGATGCGCCCACGGCCGCTGCCCAGGGATAGAGCAGGGCAAATAGGGGCGTGAGCGCGAGGCATAGGAAGGTGGTGAAGAAAAAGGCCGCGGAGGTATGCCCGGATGGCAGGCTGAACTCGTCAGAAGCGGTAATCAGTGCCTGAAAACCATGGATTGCATGTGGAGGTCTACGTCGTTTGATTGTATTTTTGAGCAAAAAATAAATTGAACGTTCAATCGTGAATCCGATGGCGGCCAGCTTCAAGAGTGCAAGGCTTTCTGCTTGACGCAGCCAAACAATCAGCGGTACCAATAGTAGATAAAACCAGCCATCGGCACTGAAGGAAATCAAGCGGGCTGTTTTTGAGAGAGATGGGTGGCCTGGGAGATCGAAGATCGAAAGGAAGGTTCTGACATCAAAAGCGTGTATATACCTGATCATGCGCACCATTGGGCCGAATTTTCGGCTGTATTCATGATGCCTGGCAGGATAGGGTTTTGTGATAAATTCCAGATTAATATTGCTTTAACATTGTGTAAAAAAAATGTGGATGAAACATGCATGATTTGATCCCGCTGGGGCGTTATCGGCATTACAAGGGGCAGGATTACAGCGTGGTGGGCTTTGCCAGGCACTCTGAAACCGGCGAATGGATGGTGCTCTACGTTCCCCTGTATGGAGATGGTGGTTACTGGGTGCGTCCTCTGGCCATGTTCACTGAATCCGTGGAAGTGGAAGGCCGACGGCAACCTCGTTTTGTTCTGGTTGAGTGACAGTCCTTCGTGACTGTGTCGGGGCGGCCTCAAGCCCCTTCGCTATGGCAAGCTGGCAAATTATCCGGACCGATGACCAGTGTGCATGCCAATCTATCAGCCGGTGAATCCGTGAATTTCCGAAAATGGTCCGTTACAGCGGCCACGATAAGCCTGCACCGCCACACGCATGGGGAGACCGCGGGGTACCACCGCGGAGACCTGCCGTAGAGTGCCTACATCCATGTAGCGGATGGGAGACATGGTCTCTGCCGAGGCGTAATAAACCCGGAAGCGCACGCCGAAGCTATTGCTGTGCCAACCCATGCCGGCAAAGCCATTGCTGGCATGGAGATTGACGATGCGAGGACGGTCCGGAACTTCCATCGGGTGACAGGTCATTGCGGTGATCCATTCCGTGTAGTGCCCTATGTTGCTGTAAACCCCGTAACTGCCTGGTTGGCCACAGCCAAAACCCCAACTGGAAAGACCGATCTGCACCCAGGAGGAATGCGTGGGACCGGTCACCGCCAGAGCAGTGCCGCTATCGCCGACGCAAGTGTCGGCCCCCCCGGCCAGAGTGCCGGCGCAGAACATTCCAGGCTTGATGAATTCATTGCCCATGGCGTCGATACATTCCTGCAAGGCTCTGACCGGCAGGATCAGGGCTTGCAATTCCCTGGGTAAGTCCGTTGCAGCGCCGGTGGCAGGATTGAACTGACGCGCCCCCCAGCCCTTGATCAAGGCATTGGTGCCGGGAGGTACCGCCAATTCATCGAATACCGGCCCGCTCAGATCAACGGGAGTGATGTCGCCGATGGGCTGGACCAGGCGCAGCAGGGCGATGTCGTTGTCGAAGGCTGGACCGCTGTTGGTCAGGGGAGAGACATAGTCCGGATGCAGATGTATTGCGGCCACCCCATGGCGCCTGCCCAGGGCTGGTAGCAGCCGATTACTCCCGGAAAACACCTCGATGCTGGCGGGGGCGCGGTTTTCCACGCAATGAGCTGCGGTGAGTGCCCAGACTGGGCTGATCAGGGTGGCATTGCAGCGAAGGCCGGCTTGCGGGTCTATCTGTGCCGAAGAGACCACCGCCAGCAGCCATGGCCACTGACTGACCGCAGGATTGCCGCCGATGATGGGGGCCATGTGTTGGGACTCTGCGTCCTGCACTGGCGTCGAGGCAGGCAGTAGCGAAGACATCAACAGACAGAAGACGCAGAGCAGCAGGCGCATCGTGATGGCGCCCTGGCGCGTCCACGGTTGGAAGACTGGGGCAATATTGGGGTTAGCCAGGAAAGACAAGTGGAAATTCCAGAGCAGGGGTTTCAGCATCGGCCTTGCTTTCTCCTGAATGGATGGGATGATGGTGCCAGCTTGCCCAGGGCAGACACCCAGGTGGGGGTGGCTGGATACTGCCGACATTATACCCAGGGTGCCGTGGGCTGTCCGTCAATAGTCCACTCCAGCCCTGGCTTTGATCCCGGCATCGAAGGCATGTTTCACGGATTTCACTTCCGCAACGGTATCCGCCAAATCACGCAACGCGGTGCCACCGCCGCGACCGGTGATCACCACGCTTTGTGCCGGTGGGCGGCGGCGGAGGCGATCCAGTACCAAGCTTTCATCCAAAAATCGATAGGCCAGCATGTAGGTCAGCTCATCCAACAACACCAGGCCGTAACTGGGATCTTCAAGCATGGCCTCGGCATGGGCCCAGGTGCGCTGGGCTGCGGCGCGGTCGGCTTCATGGTCCTGGGTCTCCCAGGTGAAGCCGGTGCCCATTTGGTGGAAGCTGACTTCGGGAAAGCGCTGACGCAGCAGGATTTCCTCTCCCGAGGCCTGGGTGCCCTTGATGAACTGCACCACGCCCACTTTCTGGCCGTGGCCCAGCGCTCGCATCACCATGCCGAAACCAGAGGTACTCTTGCCCTTGCCATCACCGGTCAGCAACAGCAGCAGGCCCTTGTCCTGCTTGGCGGCAGCGATGCGTTGATCCACCGCCTGCTTCTGTCGTGCCATGGACTGGTTGAATTTCTCAGGATTCACTTGCTGCTTGCTCACTTGCGGTCTCCTCTTGCGGATTGTCTGGCTCTGGCGGTGGTGGAATGTCCTCGGGGCGTTCCAGGCTCAGGGCGCCCAGCTTGCCGGCACGCAGTTCACTCAGCAGCAGGTCTGAGACCTTGGCCAGGTCCACGCCGCCTTTGCGCAGGCAGCCACGCTTGCGGGCAATGGCTTCCAGCAACCCAAGGGCGTCCTCGGGCAGGCTGTCCAAGTGGTAGCGCTCCAGCAGGCGTTGGGGGTAGCGCTCCCGCAGCAGGCCGGCCGTGAACAGGGCAATGTCTTCAGCCTCGATGGCGGTATTGCGGATGGCACCCGAGGCCGCCAGCCGGTAGGCGGCCTGCTGGTCCTCCAGCTTGGGCCAGAGAATGCCCGGTGTATCCACCAGCATGACCTGGTCATTGAATTTGTATTCCTGGCGTTGTCGGGTAACCGCGGGCTCATTGCCCACCTTGGCGAGCTTGCGCTCCAGCAGGATGTTCATGAGGG
>JBJHAY010000154.1:0-8478 GCA_050485205.1 Gammaproteobacteria bacterium | reverse complement strand
GCCCGCCACCGCTGACACCTGGCGCAAGTCCGGATCGGCAAACCAGGGCGAGTCCTCCAATTGACGCATCAAGGTTGAAACCCGGGTATTGGATTCCGCCACACCTTCCAACTGAATGATATTGCCATTGCGAACAATGCTGTTGTAATAGACCCCTTCCGGCAAGGTCCGCACCAATTCGTCAAACAACCTGACAATCACCGGGCGATTGCCCTGCAAATCCTGAATCACCCGCATTCTCTCTGTCAGCTGAGCACGCTTCGAGCGCAGCTCACGAATCTCGCCAAGCCTGGCATCCAGAATTGCAATCTGATCGGTCAAATACCGATTACGTGCCGTCTGGTCCGCAATCAAACCATTGACGTGGCGATCGCCGATGAAAAGAATGCCGGCGGCAATGATGACGACACCCACCAATACCACAGTGAATTCGCGCTTACGTTCTTCGCGCAGTTCTTCTCGCCATGGCAGCAGGTTGATATTAGCCATTGACCACTCCCCTGACGGCCAGTCCGCAAGCCATCATCAGAGAAGGCGCATCCTGCGCCAGGGCCGACTTATTGACCTTGGCACCAAAAGTCATGCGCGCAAAGGGATTGGCAACGATGGTTGGGGTGGACAAGCTTTCTTCCACGTATTCCGCAAGACCCTGGGTGGACGCAACGCCGCCAGCCAATACCACCAGATCGGCATCATTGAACTGGCTCGATGAGAAGAAGAACTGCAGGGAACGGCTGATCTGGCGGGTAATCTCCTCACGGAAAGGTGCCAATATGTCGGCTTCGAATTCAGCAGGCAGCGTGCCTTGCCTGATTGCGGCATCCGCTTCCATCTGACTGAGACCGTAGCGCGCCTGGACTTCCTGCACCAATTGCGCGCCGCCATATAATTGTTCACGGGTGTAGATACTCTTGCCGCGACGCAACACATACAGCGTGGCCATGGAAGAACCGATGTCGATGATGGCGACCACCTCATGCTCGGGCAATTCCATCTGTGAACGCAGCAGGGCGAAGGCCCGCTCCATGGCATAGGCTTCAATGTCCACCACCTTGGCCACGAAGCCCCCTATCTCCAGGGCTTCCACCCGCACGTCCACGTTTTCCTTTTTGCAGGCCGCCAGCAACACTTCCACCATGTCTGGACTGCGGGCCGAGGGCTGCTGCCGCTCAAAATCGATTGCCACTTCTTCCAGGGGATAGGGAATGTACTGATCCGCCTCCACCACTATCTGATTTTCCATCTCAGCGTCACTGAGGGCCGCATTCATCTCGATGGTCTTGGTGATGACCGCCGAACCAGCCACCGCCACGGCGGCGGGACGGCCTTCGGTCTTGGTCAGGGAGGCAAGTTTGAAAAGGGCTTCGCCAACGGCATCCAGGTTGGTAATACTTTTTTCCACCACGGAGCCGTCCGGCAGGGGGCGCGAGGCATAGTTCTCCACTTTGTAGCGGCCGCCGCCAGCAACACTGAACTCAAGCAACTTCACCGAGCTCGAACTGATGTCGACCCCGACCAGTGACTTGGACTTATTTCTAAACAAACTTAGCAAAGATTGATCCTCGCCAGGACATCTGATTATTCATTGCTGGGACTGCCATATTTGCCGTCCGACTGGACAGGCATGGACTCTTGTTCCAGACAGACACGGCTTTTCTCCAGCCGTAGGCGCTACCCACCCTGTGCGATGCTGGAGGGCAGTTTCTCACCAGCCTAGAGCACAAGTCAATTTAATTATTATTTTCAAATAATTAAAGAAACTCTCAATAAATTACTTGAGATTGTTATCTGAGTCACAAAAAGCCCGCCCGCCGACTTGCAGGAAATGCGCTGGCAGCGCCCGTGAATCATTCCCAGTCCAAGCAGTCATTCAGTCAGAGTTAAGCCAAAGATATTTATGCTGTGCATTTATGCCTGACCGGAAGCGGGATCACATGACAGCTACCGGGTAGGGCGGCAGAGGCAGTGCAACATCACGATTTGCACAATTTCTAGCACAAATCCACATTACCTGCGTCATTCTCATGTCAAAGAAGGTAAAATAGGCGGTCTTTCAGGTTGATGACGGCCAATTATGGCCATAAACCACCCTCTATAATGGGATCAATCAGCAATGGGCATGGCAAGAAAACTCGGGGTTTTCCTGCTCTGGTGCGGTCTGGCCGGCGCCAGTGGCGCGGTGTTGATCTCTGCCAGCGCCTTCCTCTATCTGTCTCCCAAGCTCCCGTCAGCCGAGTCATACCGCAATATTCGCCTGGAAAACCCCCTGCGGATATTTTCCGCCGACAATCGCCTGATTGCCGAATTCGGCGACAAGAAACGCGACCCCATCAAGTATGAGGAAGTGCCCCCACTGCTGATTCAGGCCTTGATCGCCAGCGAGGACAGCCGCTTCTATCGCCACCGGGGCGTGGACCCCCGGGCCATCGCCCGCTCCATCCTGGGCGTTCTCACCGGCAATGAAAGCGGTGGCGGCAGCACCATCACCATGCAGGTGGCCAAGAACATTTCCTTTGAGGGTGAAGACCCCTATTCCCGCAAGTTCAAGGAAATCCTGCTGGCGCTGCAGATCGAGAAGGAATTGAGCAAGCAGGAAATCCTGGAACTGTACCTGAACCGGATATTCTTCGGCATCTCCGCCTACGGCATTTCCGCGGCCGCCAAGCAGTATTATGACAAGCACCCCGACCAACTGACCCTGGCCGAGATGGCCATGACCATCGGCCTGCTGCCCGCTCCCAATACCTACAACCCGCTGCGCTCCCCCGAGCGCGCCCTGGCCATGCGCAACCGGGTGCTGCGGCGCATGCTGGATCTGAAAATGATCGACCGGGATCAGTTCCAGGAAGCCAATCAGGCTCCCATCACCGCGCGCCGCTATGGCCGCGATACCGAACTGCCGGCCCCCTACATTGCCGAGATGGTGCGCCAGGAAATGGTGGACCGCTTCGGCGAGGCCGCCATCACCGACGGCTACGAGGTCTACACCACCATCGACAGCCGCATGCAGCGCGCCGCCAGCCTGGCCATGCGCGCCGGCCTGGAAAACTATGACCGGGCCCATGGCTACCGTGGTCGCGAAGACCACATCCAACCTTCCAGCGACGGTTCCCTGGATCACTGGCTCGAAGTCCTCGCCAACACCCCCTCGGTGGCCACCCAGGAACCCGCCATCGTGCGCAGCGTGGATGAACGCAGCTTCAGCGCACTGATGAAGGATGGCACAAGCATCGACGTCGACTGGGACGGCATCCGCTGGGCCAAGCGCTACATCAACCAGGATGCCTGGGGCTCCTCGCCGCGCAGCGCCGGGGAAGTGGTGACCGTGGGTGATCTGGTGCGGGTCAAGTGGAACAATGAACAAAACCGCTGGGAACTGGGACAGGTGCCCGACGTGAACGGCGGCCTGGTGGCGCTGGACCCCAACAATGGCGCCATCCGCTCCCTGGTGGGAGGCTATGACTTCATCGCCAGCAAGTTCAACCGGGTCACCCAGGCCAAGCGCCAGCCCGGCTCCAATTTCAAGCCCTTCCTCTATGCCGCCGCCCTGGATAACGGCTATACCGCCGCCAGCCTGATCAATGACGCGCCCCTGGCCCGCAGCGACTACCGCCCGGAAAACTTCGGTGGCGACTTCCTCGGCCCCTTGCGCCTGAAATACGCCCTCACCACCTCCAAGAACCTGGTGTCGATCCGGCTCTACGATCAATTGGGCGAGAACGTGGTGCTGCCTTATATCTCCCGTTTCGGCTTCCGTCAGGAAGAGTTCCCCCGCAACGACCTCACCGTGGCCATCGGCTCCCATGCGGTGCTGCCCCTGGAAGTGGCCACTGGCTATGCCGTGTTCGCCAACGGCGGGCACAAGGTGCAACCCTATCTGATCGAGCGCATCACCAACTTCAATGACGGCGAGGTATACCGCGCCGAGCCTGCCGTGGTGTGCCAGCAGGACTGCCAGAGCAAGCCTTCCACTGAAAGAGCCGAGGAACTGGCGCATCTGGGTGTTGGCAACGGCGCCAACAGCGAGACGCTGGGACCTGTCTCCAACATCAAGACAGCGCCCAGGGTCATCGACGAGCGCACCGCCTACATCATGAACGACATTCTCAAGTCCGTGATCACCGAGGGCAGCGGTCGTCCCGTCAGCAGGGCCATGAGCCGCCGCGACCTGGCCGGCAAGACCGGCACCACCAATGACGCCAACGACCTGTGGTTCTCCGGCTACAACGGCAACCTGGTGGCCACCGTCTACATGGGCTTCGACCAGCCACGTAGCCTGGGCCGCAATGAACAGGCCGCCACCACGGTGCTGCCCATCTGGATCGACTACATGAAAACCGTGCTGGAAGGCACGCCGGAAAAGACCATGTCCCAGCCCGACGGCATGGTGACGGTGCGCATCAACCGCCAGACCGGACTCAGGGCCAGGCCAGACGAGCCGGACAGCATGTTCGAGATTTTCCGCACCGAGGACGTGCCTGATTACGGCTCCTCGCTGCCGGGACGCAATCCCAGCCCCGGCGCCGACTCTCCCAGCGATCGGATTTTCTGATTTCGCTTGCGAAAGCCTTGAAGTCTGATAGAATTCGCGCTCTTTTCAGTCAGTGAATGGATGTGGTGCCCGCGTGAAAAGCCCGTGGGCGGCGATATCCGCAGAGGTTCGATCAACATGAAAGCAGCAATTCATCCCAAGTACACAGACATTACTGTCACCTGTGGTTGCGGCAACACCTTCCAGACCCGCTCTACCCTGGCGGAGGATCTGCGTATCGATGTGTGTTCGCAGTGCCATCCCTTCTATACCGACAAGCAGAAGATTGTGGATTCTGGTGGCCGTGTGGATCGCTTCAAGAAGCGCTTCGGCAGCCGCAAAGTCTGAGTGTCGGCTGGGGGCGACCCTTTGCCCTGATTGGCTACGTGGCTTGCGTTTTGCTCTGACTGGCTACGTGGCCTGAGTTTTGCCCTGACTGTTTACGGCACCCCAATTACGCTGATTGATTGGGGCCTGCCATTCCCCTGTAGGAGCGAGCCCTGCTCGCGACCTGTTTCTCGGCCTGGGCTTCGGCAGGCTATTCCTGTGATTCGTCCCCGTGATTCGTCACTGTGATGCAAGTCCAAAGCATGCCGGGAGTTGGGGGGCTTTGATTTTCGCCACTGCAGGTTGATTTGCTGAAGGAGTGCTGACTCAGGAGGTGGGCTCCTCCAAAAAGCTCCTGTGGTTTTTAACCACTTCGTCAAATATCATCCGGAACAGCTTGGCCACGAATTCTCCATCCAGTCCTGCCGCGGTGGCTTGTGCCACGAGTCCCTCAAGCTTTTCACGCTCGCGAACCGGGTCCACTGACTGCAGGCGATGGGCGGCCTTGAGCCGGCCCACCTGATTGGTGACCAGAAAACGCCTGGCCAGCACTTGCAGCAATTCACCGTCGATTTCGTCGATGTCCTGACGCAGTGTCAGGAGTTCTTCTGGCACAGGGCTGCTTTGCATGCTGATGGGCGCTCCGGGTTGTTGAGAAAGGAATACTGAACCCAATCATTGCTCCCTGGCGGATGCAAGCATCGGGTGATGACAAGGCTGGATTATAACCAGCTTCCAGATCATCGCCAAAGTCGATACCATTGCCAGCATCCGCTCAACTCCGGTCCGGACTGTGTCAGCCCATTGAAAGCCAACAAGCCCCTCCTCAAAGTTGCCGTTCCTTCTCCACTGCGCCGCGTCTTCGACTACCTCATGCCGGACACTCTGTCCGGAACTGCCGTGGTGCCGGGGATGCGGGTGAAAGTGCCCTTTGGCAAGCAGCAGGCGGTGGGGATTGTCATCGCCCTCAGCCACCGGCCCAGTGAAATTGCCGCCGAGCGCCTGAAGCCCGTGGAGGAGGTGCTGGACGGGCAGCCCTGTCTGGATGCCACCTTGCTTTCTCTCTATCTGTGGGCCAGCGAGTATTATCAGTTTCCCGTGGGGCAGGCCTTGCAGGCTTGTCTGCCGAAGGCGGTGCGGCAGGGGCGGGCCCTGGTCCATAAAGGTCGTGGCGCGTCCAGGTCGGCACAAGATGTGACACCGGAGCAGGAGTCTCCGCATAGCCTGAATTCTGCCCAGGCCGAGGCCTTGGCGGCCATCCACACGGCCATGGGGAGTTTTCAGAGCTTTCTGCTGGAGGGGGTCACCGGCAGCGGCAAGACCGAGGTCTATCTGCAGGCCATTGCCGAGGTGCTGGCGCAAGGGCGGCAGGCTTTGGTACTGATCCCTGAAATCGGCCTTACTCCGCAAACCCTGGGGCGCTTCCAGCGTCGCTTTCCAGGCGCCGCCATTCTCACCCTGCATTCCAATCTCAGTGATGGTGGCCGCTTCAAGACCTGGCTGGCAGGCCGCGATGGCAAGGCCGACATTGTCATCGGCACCCGCTCCGCCATTTTCACCCCCATGCGCCACCTGGGCCTGATCATCGTCGACGAGGAGCACGATAATTCCTACAAACAACAGGAAGGCTTCCGTTACTCGGCACGTGACCTGGCGGTGTACCGAGCCCACCTGGAGCAGGTGCCGGTGCTGCTGGGCAGCGCCACGCCGAGCCTGGAAACCCTGCACAATGCCCTGGGGGGGCGCTACCGCCACCTGGTGCTGGACCAGCGCTCCGGCAGCGCCAGCCTGCCCCGGGTGACCCTGTTGGATTTGCGCCGGGAAGCACTGGATGAAGGTTTCTCGCCGCCCCTGCTGGATGAAATTCAGCAGCACCTGGATGCCGGCAATCAGGTGCTGGTCTTCATCAACCGCCGCGGCTTCGCCCCCAGCCTGCAATGCCATGACTGTGGCTGGGTGGCTGAGTGCAAGCGCTGCAATGCCTCCTACACCCTGCATCAGCATCCTCCCTGTCTGCGCTGCCATCACTGTGAGGGCCAGAAGCCTGTGCCCGGTGCCTGCCCCAGTTGCGGCGGCAGGGCCCTGCATGGACTGGGACTGGGCACTGAACGCAGCGAGCAATTTCTGCAAAGCCGTTTTCCAGGCATGCCGGTAATCCGGGTGGACCGCGACTCCACCCGCCAGCGCGAGGCCATGGACAAAATCATGCACAAGGTGGCGGAAGGCGCCCCCTGCATTCTCATCGGCACCCAGATGCTGGCCAAGGGCCATCACTTCCCCGATGTCACCCTGGTGGCAGTGCTGGATGCCGATGCCGGCCTGTTCTCTCCCGACTTCCGTGGCCAGGAAAACATGGGCCAACTGCTGACCCAGGTGGCGGGCCGCGCCGGCCGGGGCGACAAGCCCGGCAAAGTGGTGATCCAGACCCATCACTGTCAGCACCCGGCCTTGATCCGCCTCATCAACGAGGGCTACGGCAGTTTCGCACGCCTGCTGCTGGCGGAACGCAAGCTGGCGGCAATGCCGCCGTTCACCCATCTTGCCCTGATCCGGGCCGAGGCCACCCGGCGTGAACATCCCCAGGCCTTTCTCAGCGCCCTCAGGCAAACCGGCCAGGCCCTGCATCATCATGGCATCAAGTTGCTGGGGCCAATGCCGTCGCCGATGGAAAAGAAAGCGGGCCGTTTCCGCTTTCAGCTCCAGGTGGAATCCGCCCGGCGCAACGCCATGCAGCGTTTTCTGCAGGCATTGGTGAGCGAAATGGACACGCACCCACTGGCGCGCAAGGTACGCTGGTCAGTGGACGTGGACCCACTGGAACTGGGCTGAGTCTGGACTCCCACTGCCATCACGCGCATAATCCGCGGCAACGATCAGGGTAGGAATCAGACAACCCATGGCACATGATTTTGCCAAGACCAGAAGCGCTCCCCGGCGCCCGCGCCGCGCCGCGACGCCCCGCGCCACCGCTTCCGACTCTCACTGGAGTTGGTTCTTCACCGGGCTGATCACTGGGGTATTCGTCACCTTCATCGGTTATCTGGGCTTCCTCAAGAACAGCCCCGGCGACCCTGCCCAGGCGGCGCCGGTGGAAACCGCGCAGCAGAGCCAGGGGCGCAATACGCTGGACTTTCAGTTCTATGACTATCTCGCGGAAGCGGAAGTGCAGGTGAACGTGGTGCCGGTGAATGTACCGGTGATCCAGACCCCCATCATCCCTTCACCACAACTGGACCCGGCGGACACTGAAGGCGGCGTTGCTGCCGCCAACTCCTCCACGTCCGCCACGGCCAGTACTGCCACCCCGGCCACGCCCAGCACCGCCCAGGTTGCCATGGCAGCGGATGCCGCGGGCGACAGCGCCAACTACCTGCTGCAGGCCGGTTCGTTTCAGGACCGCAATGACGCCGAAACCCGGCGCGCCACCATCATCCTGCTGAACATGCCCGCCAGCGTGGTGCCCGGTGTGGTGTCGGGCAAAACCTGGTACCGGGTGCAGGTGGGCCCCTTCACCGGCCGTGGGGGGGGGCCCGCGGCCCCCGCCCCCCCGGCGCCCAAAAAAAACACAAAAACAACAAGACCGAGGGAGAGGAAGTATTTTAAAAAAACCAAAAAAAAAT
>JBJHAY010000153.1:0-8494 GCA_050485205.1 Gammaproteobacteria bacterium | reverse complement strand
GGGGTTGGGTGTGGGGTGTTGGGGTGGGGTTTCAAAACGCGTGTTCAACCCATCGGTGGGCACACGCCGCCCGCATCCATGCGGCAGAGCGTTTTGACACCCCCTCCCCAACACCCAGCACCTCTGGCTTCAGCACTGTTGCGATTTTGGTTGCTGTAGCTTTTGGTTGCTGTAGCTTTTGGCTACGACAAATCAAATCAATAGCACTACAGTTTCGGGCCGGGGGTCGGGGGCTGCGCGCTTAGTGGTTCAATATTGAATCAGTCTTGGCCGCGGCCAGTCGAGGTTGGCGCCGAGGCGCGCCAGGATTTCCACGCCGCGCTCGTAATTGCGGCCCACCGATGACACGCCGTGGGAGTCATCCCCCGGCACTACTTGTATCCCCATGGCCAGGGCCTGCTCCAGCAGGGGCATGCAGGGATATTGCTCCAGGGTCTTGTCGAAGCCGCGCAGGTTGAAGTCCAGGATCAAGCCCTGGTCGGCAATGAAGGCCAGGTTGCGCTCGATGCGGCTTTGGATTTGCGGATGTTGCAGGCGCTTGAGGTAATCGGGATCGAAGATGCGGATCAGGTCGAAGTGGCCCACCACGCTGGGAATCAGGTCCCGCAGCATGCCGTACTGGGCATCGAAGTAGGCGCAATAGAGTTGCTCCATGCCTCCCGCCGCCCGCGCCGCCTCGGCGTAGTGCTCGGGATTGTAGTCGATGCCCCAACCAGCCACGTGGTGCACCGAGCCGACGATGTAGTCGGGGCGGGTTTCCTGAATCAGTTTCCGCACGAACGGGGTGGAGCCCTCGTAGGTCTCGGTTTCAAAGGCTGTGTACAGTTCAATCTGGTCGCGGTATTTGTCGCGCAGGCGTCGGCACTGCTCGAAGTAGTCACGGAACCGCGCCAACAGCGCCGCGCTGGTAATGCCAGCCTCGGCCTCGTCCGGATAGCGCATGGCATCGCTGGGGGGTGGCATGTGCTCGGTGATGCCGACCCAGGTGAAGCCCTGCTGGACATAGGTCTGAATCACATCCTCCAGCGTATCCCTGGCATGCTGGCAAAACTGACCACTGTGGCCACCATGTACCGAAACTTTGATGATGCGCTTGTCCAATTGATGTGTTCCTTTTGATGTGTTCCGTAACATTAGCACCAGCACCAAACCCTGCAACAGCACTGAAGCCAGAGGTGTCGGGGTTGGGGGAGGGGGTGGCAAAACGCTCTGCCGCATGGATGCGGCAGGCGAGTCCCCAGGGACGGGTATCACGACGCTTTTGCCGCCCCCTCCTCCAACCCCGGCACCACGCCACCAATCCTGCATCACAGGTGCCACTGAGACCAATGGAGACCAATGAAGACCAGTGGAAACCAGTGGGTACCAATGGAGACCAGTGAATACCAATGACCACACTAATGGTTACCACAGAAGCTGATAGATGGGCACCACGCCCCACAAGCAGGTCTCGCTCCTACGAAGTAACACTATAGCAAATCGACCACCACAGAGCCTGCTACAATATGGCACCCGGCCACACAGCCGGGAAGCGCACGACCAGGCCATGGAGTATTGCTTGACCGCCGAATCCATCCCCAACCTCCACATTACCCTGCATCCCGCCATCGCGGACATCGATGCCGCGGCATGGAATGCCCTGAGCGGCACCGATTATCCCTTCATGCGCCATGAGTTTCTGGCCGCCCTGGAAGACTCCGGATCAGTGGGCAGCGGCACAGGCTGGCGGCCCATGCATGTGGCCCTGAGGGAAGGGGAGAAAGACGGCCCGCTGCTGGCAATCATGCCCATGTACCTGAAAACAGATTCCTATGGCGAATATGTCTTCGACTGGTCCTGGGCCGATGCCTATCAGCGCCATGGCATGCGCTACTATCCCAAGCTGCTCACCGCCATTCCCTTCACCCCCGCCAGTGGGCCACGCATCTGCTTCCGTGATCCAGCCCAGGCCGACACCTTGCTGCCGGCCCTGGTGGCGGCGGTCCAGCGTCAGGCGGTGCGCCTGGAGGTGTCGGGCTGGCATCTGCTGTTTCCCGACACCTTTCTGAGCGAAACGCTGCTGGCAGCGGGACTGAGACGCCGCACCGGTTGTCAGTATCAATGGTTCAACCGCGGCTATCGCGACTTCGAGGACTTCCTGGCCAGCTTCAACTCCCGCAAGCGCAAGAATGTGCGCAAGGAGCGTCAGCGGGTGGCGGACGCGGGAGTCAGTTTCGAGTGGCTGGAAGGGGAAGCCATTACCCCCGCGCATTGGCAAACTTTCTACCACTTCTATGCCAGCACTTACCACGTCCGTGGGCGCTTGCCCTATTTGAACCAATCGTTCTTTACCCGCGTCGGCGCCAGCCTGGCCGAGCATACCCTGCTGGTATTGGCGCGCAAGGATGGGGAGATCATCGCCGGGGCGCTAAGCTTCAAAGGCAAGGATACGCTCTATGGCCGCTACTGGGGGTGTGGCGAGGAATACCAGTTTCTGCACTTCGAAACCTGTTATTACCAAGGCATCGACTACTGTCTCAAGCACGGTTTTAACCGCTTCGACTCCGGCGCCCAGGGTGAGCACAAGATTCAACGTGGTTTTGAACCCGTGCATACCTGGTCCAACCACTGGTTGGCCCATCCTTCATTCCAGGCGGCAGTATCTGAGTTTCTGGAAGAGGAACATGTACACGTGGAACGCTATATGGACAGGGCCAGGGAGCACCTGCCGTTCAGCCATCGGCAGTGCTGACCGTCAAAGGCGGATGTTGGCCAGGGTTTCGAGGATTTCGCGGATGGTCAATGCGGCCTTGGGGTGACGTTCAGCCACTTCCTTGAGCAACAGCCGGGCGGTTTCCTCAATGTCGCCATCACCAGCGGCTGGCCCATCCCACTCCGACAACTGGCTCTGCAACTGCGCCATCAATCTCTGCTGTTCGGCACTGGTTTCATCATCGCCAAAGCGCTGATGCAGTTCGGAAATCAGCCCCTCTATTTTCTGCTTGGGCATGCCGCTTCTCCATGGATAATATCTTCTGCCACTTACCCGCGGGCCTGCTTGTGTTGTATCACCAGCATGCAGCCTGGGTAAGGATCCTGGATAGGATTTTACGCCATAAAACCATCGCGGCAATGTTTATCTGCTGGAGTCAGCCCGGATACTGTCGCGAGGCTACTCCAGACCTGCTGAGGTGCGGGCTGGGACAGCCGCAACAAGAAAACTGCTGCGGGACCCTGGTAGTGAATCAAAGCGGACGGGCACGCAGTTCCTCTTGCAGCTCCGGATTGGCCATCAGCAAGGTGAGACCGCTCCAACCTACCAGGGAGTAGTCCAGCTGTACCAGATAGCGATAAATATCGCTTTCCATGACTTCGGTAAAGACGGGATGATGACTTTCGACTGCCACCAGCCGTGGCCGATATCGGGAAAAATCCAGTGACTGCAGTACTTCCAGATCATGGGCTTCAGCGTCCACGGTCAACAGATCGATCTGCCGCCCCTGGAACGGGCTTTCATCCAGAATCGTCGAGAGCCGCTTGCAGGTTGCCGTTTTTTTGACAAAGTCCTTGCCGGTTTTGCGGGCAAAGTCTTCGTCGAGTGTGACGGTAAGAGAGTAAAACCCGTTTGAGTAGTAGCTCACCTCACCATCGCTGGAGGAAACCGCGCAGGCAATGTTGGTATCAAGTGGGCGCAACTTGTCGAAGGCCGCGATTTTTATCTCGTCCACATCGATGTTGATGCCACGCCAACCACGCTTGTAAAGCTTCCAGGTATTATTGTGCTTCTTGGGGTGAAAACACCCCACATCAACATAAAAACCCTGCTTTTTCCCACGAAAGATACGGGCAATGGAGACATCTTCGGCGAATTGGGAAAAGTGCTTCTTGCTGGCATTGCTCAGGTAAAGTTTCCTGAACAAGTACAGACTGCGGAAGACTTTACTGTTTTCCAACCACGCGGGGAGATTGCTGTTATTGAGATTCATCCGTTGAATTAAATTATATTTGTCCCAGGAATTCACCCCACCAGTTCAGGGGGGTCACGCCATCCCTGGGATCATAGACATTGCCATAGTACCAGACACTGCCGGGGAAATTTGCCATGGCGTTGTCGAACAGGGTTTCGATGGCGGCGAAGCCGATATTCACATGCAGCGAGTAAACCAGTGCGCGGGGTGTCTTGAGATCAAGGCTGCCATCCAGCTTCTCCACCTCGGGTGTCAAGGACCACTCCAGACGATCGATACCTTCAGGGGCAAATACTCTGATGCAGAGCATGCCGCCGCGTTGGAGCAGGGAAAAACTTCCGCCATCCCCGTCATGCAGTCGGAATAGATCGCCTGCTGCCAGATTGCGCACCAGCAGCGGTGAGCGCAGCAGTTTCAAGCTGTTCTTTTCCGGGCCTGGTACCACCGGCAGCTTCTCCAGAATCGCCTGGCCTTTGTTGTCGGTGCCAGCCAACAGGGTTACTATGGCTTGGCCGTCTTCAAGGTCTGTCATGGATCTTGCTCACGCGGCTGAGGATAAACACGGGGGGGCATGATAGCAGTTAGCCGGCCGGTTTCGACTGCTTGACTTGCATCAAGGGCGGCACCAAGGCCATTCTGTTTAATGAGACCGGTCTTTGCCTGAACAAACTGAGGAAGAACAACATGAGCTCCTACAAGAAAATACTGGTGGCAGTGGATTTGTCTGATGAGTCGGCCAAGGTGCTGGACAAGGCCCGTGAAGTGGGCAAGCTCTATGAAGCCCAACTCAGCATGGTTCACGTGGTGGAACCGATTGCCGTGGGCTATGCGGTGGAGGTCAGCAGCGTCGACCTGGAAGCCCTGCACCAGGAATCCATGCAGCAGGCCCGTGAGAACCTGCTGACCATGGGCACCAACGTCGGCCTCCCCGAAGCCCGTCTCCACACCCTGCTGGGCCAGCCCGCCAGGGAAATCCGTGAATTGGCCAAGACCCTTGATGTGGACCTTATCATCATGGGTGGCCACGGCCAGCATGGCTGGCAACTTTTGTTCGGTTCCACCTCCAACAGCGTGCTGCATGGTATAGAATGTGACGTCCTGGTGGTGCATATCGCGGAGTCATCAAGTTGAGCAACTACGATAACTGCCTCAAGCAGTTTGCCGAACGGGTCCGGGCCGAGGGCAAGGTCTGGGGCCTGAAGGGAGAGGATGGCTGGGCGGTGTGTTCCTCCATTGAGTTCGAGGACACCGACGTCTATCCATTCTTTTCCAGCGAGTCCGCCGCCCGGCAATTGTGCTCCGGCGAGTGGGACATCTACACTCCCACCAGCATTCCGCTGGAGGACTTCCTCGCCGACTGGCTGCCCGGCATGCATGAAGACAATGCCATGGTGGGCCCCGACTGGGATGCCGAGCTGGAAGGCGAGGAAGTGGAGCCCGCGGATCTGGCCGCCGCCCTGGAAGGCTGATGCTGGCAAGGTTCCACCGCCTGGCCCAGAAGTTGGCGCCTTTGCGGCTTTTGATCAAACTGGCCCTGCTGGCTTGCGCCGCCACCATCGTCTATGCCCTGATCAGCCGTGGCACCACCACCAGCGGCCCCCTCATTCCCAGCCTTCTGGCAACCATATGGTTGTTGTTATTACTGGCGTTTGTCGAACTGTTCCGTGACGTGCCGCGCCGGCCCCGTCCCGCCGATGGCTTTCTGCTGCGCTGGCGCCTGAAGCTGAAACGGGGTTTCTACTGGTTGCTGGCCCTGGTGGTAGGGGGTGTCACGGCATTGGTGGTTGGACTGAGCGCCAAACTGCTGATGCAGTTGCTGTCCTCATGATCACCGGTGAGCAGCCAATCTCCTGAAGCTCTGCTCAGCGACTCTGATCCATCATTCGGCACCCTTGCGCCTCACGGCATGCTGACGACCGACGGCGCGGTTTGGTGGCTCTGGGGATTGTGATATCCTCTTGCCCCTGCCAATCCTGGTCACCTGGGCTTTAACTATGTTGAAACGCTGTACGAAGAACCTGCTGATGATCCTGCTGGCTGGCGCCCTGCCAGGTTTTTGGGCAATGCCCGCGCACGCCCAGACCATCGTCTGTCTGGATACCAATGTGGGTGAAATCTGCATGGAAATGCTGGAGCAGGAAGCACCAGGCACGGTGGCCAACTTTCTCAACTATGTGGAACGGGGGGATTTCGACAATACCTTCGTGCACCGCAATGAACCCAATTTCGTGATCCAGCTGGGTGGCTACAAGATTGATCCCATCGGCGAGGAGATCCACCAGGATCCCCCCATCAACAACGAGTTCCGGGTCTCCAATACCCGCGGCACCGTGGCCATGGCCAGACTGCCGGGCCAGGTCAACAGCGCCACTTCAGAGTTTTTCATCAACCTCACCAACAACTCTCCCAATCTCGACTTTGTGGACGGCGGCTTCACCGTGTTTGCCAGGGTGGTGGGTGTCGGCATGAATGTGGCGGATACCATCGGCCGCATGCTGCGCCGTGACCTCAGTGGCAATCTGGGCCCCGTATTCACCACCGTGCCTGTGCGCCGCGAAACCAATGTGGTGGAGGTGGATGACCTGGTGATTGTAAACCGTGTGTATGTGGCGGAAGAGGGCAGGGAGTTTCCAGACCCGGAGCCGGAAGAGCCCGAAGAACCGGAAATCGATGAAATCCTGATGTGTACCCAGGAGTGGCTGCAAGACCTGCGTCCTCCCACGGTGTGCATGGACACCAATACCGGCAATTTCTGTCTGGACCTGCTGCACGACGACGCGCCCAATACCGTGAAAAACTTCCTCACCTATGTGACCCTGGGCCGCTATGACAATACCCTGATCCACCGCAGCGCCCCCGGTTTCGTGATTCAGGGTGGCGGCTTCCGCACCTCGCCGCTGGGAGCCAACGTCAGAACCTTCCCACCGATTCAGAATGAATTCAGCGCTTCCAACACCACTGGCAGCGTGGCCATGGCCAAGATACAGGGTGCGCCCGACAGCGCCACCAGCGAGTGGTTTGTGAACCTGGCCGACAACACTTTCCTGGACACGGAAAACGAGGGCTTCACGGTTTTTGCCAGAGTCCGCGACAACGGCATGGAAGTGATCAATGGCATTGCCAATCTCTCCATCCTCAATCTGGCCAACCAACTCGACCAGGCCCTCAACTCCATGCCTTTCCGCAATGAAGAAGCCGACAAGCTTGATGTCGGCGACCTGGTCATCGTGCGTCGTGCCTACGCGCCCGACCTGCCCCCCAATCCCTGCCAGGCAATATTGCCCCCCGTTTTCACCGAATTCACCGGAAACTCTTTCATCGCCCCGGTGCGATTGGATGACGGCAAAATCTACCGTCTGGTGTTTGCCCTGACCAGCAGCTCGCCCCAGTATGTGTTCCAGGTCAACGAGTCTTTCATCCTGGAGTTGAACGACGTCGGCCAGGAAACCGCCAGCTACAGCCAAGCCGATGGAATCTTGCGGATACCCTCCGCGCGCGCTCCCAGCCTGGGGCTGACCCTGAAGGACATCGTCTTTGAACGCAGCAGCAATGACCGGCTCGAATTCCGGCTGCGCAGCGCCACCACCGTGCCCTGATCCATGAAGGCGCTGCGAGCCCTCATTGTCCTGCTGGATGGCTTCAACGAGGGCCTGGGCCGGGTCATTGCCTGGTGCTCCCTGCTGATGGTGCTGGTGACCTGCTACATCGTCTTCAACCGCTACGTGCTCAACAGCGGCTCCATCGCGGTGCAGGAGTCCGTCACCTATCTCAATGCCATGCTGTTCCTGCTGGCTTCCGCCTACACCCTCAAGCACGGTGGCCATGTGCGGGTGGACATCTTCTACGGCCACGCCTCTCCCCGCTACCGGGCCTGGGTGGACCTGCTGGGCACCCTGCTGCTGTTGCTGCCGGTATGCGGCTTCATTCTCTGGGCCAGTTGGGATTACGTCATGGCCAGTTGGGCCATCCGCGAACAATCTGGAGACAGCGGCGGCCTGCCCTATGTCTACCTGCTCAAGACCCTGATTCTGCTGCTCGCCATCACCTTGATCCTGCAAGGTCTTGCGGAAGTCCTGCGCAACCTGGACTTCCTGCTGTTCGGCGGCAGCCGGCCCGCCAGCGCCGAAGCACCGCTGGATGAGGCCAACCTGCTATGATGGAAGCCCTGTCCCTGCTGCTGTTCCTCTGTATCTGCCTGGTGCTGATGGCGGGCTTTCCGGTGGCCTTTTCCCTGGCCGGCACTTCCCTGATCTTCGCTCTGCTGGGCACCTTGCTGGGGGTGTTCGATGTCTCGTTTCTCTCCGCCGTGCCCAACCGTATCTACGGCACCATCACCAACACCAATCTGTTTGCCGTGCCCATGTTCATTTTCATGGGCGTCATGCTGGAAAAGTCGAGGATCGCCGAATCCCTGCTCAACGGCATGGGCCTGGTGTTCGGCAGGATGCGCGGAGGACTGGGTGTTTCGGTGATTCTGGTGGGGATGTTGCTGGCAGCCAGTACCGGCATCGTCGGCGCCACCGTGGTGACCATGGGGGTGCTGTCAC
>JBJHAY010000152.1:0-8510 GCA_050485205.1 Gammaproteobacteria bacterium | reverse complement strand
CCGGCAGCAAACCGGTGCACCCGCGCCGGCTGTCGCCTCCCAATACCGGGTGGAGGTTCTCGCCACCGGCTTGCAGACGCCCAGGTCTCTGGTGGCATTGCCGGATGGCCGCCTCATCGTCACCGAGGGCGCTGGTATTGCCCGGATACTCAGCCCCGAGGGTGTGCTGTCGGACCCCATCGCCGGCCTGCCTCCCATCCGCAGCGTGGGTGGCCGTGGCTTCAATGACTTCACCCTGGACGCGCATTTCGCCGAAAACCGGCGCGTCTACTTCACCTATACGGCGCCACCGCCAGGGCAGCCCGGTGGGCCGAAAACCGCGCAGGAAAGAGCGCAGGCGCTGGAGCGTGGAGAAAGCTTCCAACTGGATCGGGTGGCCAGAGCCAGGCTGTCGGAGGATTACAGCCGCTTCGAGGAAGTGGAGGACATTGGCGAGTTCTATGGCAGGCGCCTGGTCTCAGCCCCCGATGACACGCTTTTCATCACCACCATGGGCTTCAACAGCGCCTTTGCCGACATGTCCCGGGAAGTGCAGAAACCCACAACCGTCTATGGCAAGGTGCTGCGCATCAATGCCGATGGTGGCATTCCCGATGACAACCCCTTGGTTGGCCGCCCCCTGGCCCGGCAGGAAATCTACTCCATTGGCCACCGCGACCCGGATGGCGCCTTTCTGCATCCCGATACCGGCCAGTTGTGGACCATCGAGCATGGCCCCATGGGGGGTGATGAGTTGAACCTGATCCAGCCCGGTCGCAACTATGGCTGGCCCATCATCAGCTATGGCAAGAATTATGATGGCTCTCCCATTGGTCAGCCGCGCCGCTATGGCTTCGAGGAACCGGTGTATTACTGGTATCCCTCGGTGGCCCCTTCCGGACTGCTGATCTACAACGGCGATCTGTTCCCGGACTGGCAGGGCAACTTCTTCGTCGGCACCATGAGCCCCACCCAGGGCAAGTTTCTGGCGCGGCTGATCATGGAGGATGGCAAGGTGATTGCGGAGGAGCGCCTGCTGGTGGAACACGACCGCCGGGTCCGCGCCCTGGCCCAGGGCGCCGATGGCGCGCTGTACGTACTGACCGACTCAGAGGCCAACGACCAGGCCAATCGCCACTTCCCCGGGGAAGTGTTGCGACTCACCCCGAACAATTAAGCAGAGGTTTCTTTACCCGATTTGGAAAATGTCAGGATGGCCCATGAATAAAGTCATCAAATCCCTGGGGCTGGCGGTGCCGCTGATGACCAGCAGTGCCCTGGCGCAGCCCGGGGACTTGCCGGCGGGCTTCGTTTATCTGGACGCGGTGGCCGCCGATATTCAACAGGATCTGCCTTACGTGGGCCGCGATAACTTCATCGGTGATCCGATCGATGGTTACCATGCCTCCCGCATCATTCTCACCCGGCAGGCCGCAGAGGCTCTTGCCAGGGTCCAGCGCAGCCTGGCGCCGTTGGGTTTGGGCTTGAAGGTTTATGATGGTTATCGTCCCCAGCGCGCGGTGGACCACTTCATGCGTTGGGCCGGTAACCTTGGCGATCAGCGCATGAAGCCGGATTACTATCCCAATCTGGACAAGGACAGGTTGGTGCCGGAAGGTTATCTGCTGCCCCGTTCCGGTCACTCCCGTGGCAGTACCGTGGATCTGACCCTGGTAGTCAGGGAAGGGGATGATTGGCGTGAGCTGGACATGGGTACGCCCTTTGACTTCTTCGAT
The DNA here is from genome assembly GCA_050485205.1 of Gammaproteobacteria bacterium. GTDB lineage: Bacteria > Pseudomonadota > Gammaproteobacteria > Pseudomonadales > Pseudohongiellaceae > JAVVEZ01. The sequence goes on along the minus strand of JBJHAY010000152.1, from coordinate 6,795 downwards.
CCATCCTCCTGGCCCGCGTCCACTTTGGTAAGTGTGCAAGCCAGGGCCAATCGCTTGTTGCTGCGTACCTTGATGACGGGGCATGGCTTTCAGCCCCTGGAGGAAGAGTGGTGGCATTTCACCCTGGTGGATGAACCCTTCCCCGACACCTACTTCGACTTTCCCGTGCAGTAAGGCCGGCCCAAGGTCTGGGCTGGCAGCAAGTTGCAAAAGTCCGTCATGTTCTTGCTCAAGTCAGTATTGCAGCACATGACCGTGCCTGGTTGAATGGCCGGTTGGTGACGTCTCAGGGCTTGCCGAGAATACCCCGCAGATAGGCAGTGACGCTGGGCCCCAGGGCGTCGAGGTTGTAACCGCCTTCCAACACCGACAGCAAGCCGATGTCGCCATTGTTGGCGGCGAAATCCGCCAGTGCCGCGCCTATCCAATGGTAGTCCTCTTCGTCCAGTGCCAGGCTTGCCAGTGGGTCTTGGTAATGGGCATCGAAACCGGCGGAAACCACCAGCAGGTCGGGCTGGAAGTCCTGCAATACTGTGATCACCGAGCTTTCGAACAAGTCCCGGTAACGGCTGCCATCGGTGCCTTGGGGCAGGGGCAGGTTGAGGATGTTGCCAGGAATGTTTTCCTTGGAGCTGCCGGTGCCAGGGTAGAGTGGGCTTTGATGGGTGGAGATGTAAAGAATGCCGGACTTGCCGGTGAGGATGTCCTGGCTGCCATTGCCATGATGGACGTCGAAGTCCACCACCGCCACTTTGCCGAGGCCACGCACCTGTCTTGCGTGCAGGGCGGCAATGGCGGCGTGATTGAACAGGCAGAAGCCCATGGCCTGGTCGGGAGTGGCATGATGGCCGGGAGGGCGGGTGGCGCAGAATACACTGCGGCAGTCCTGGGCCAACAAGCGATCAACACCCTCGCAGGCCGCGCCCACCGCCCGCAGGGCTGCTTCCAGGGAACCCACTGACATCATGGTGTCACCATCCAGGGCGGCGCGTCCGCCACTGGGAGCGGTGTCGCGAATATGCTGCAGATGCTCCGCGGTATGCGCCAGCAGAACCTGAGCATCAGCGCCCAGTGGTGCCTGCTCCCAGCGTGCTTCCGCGCCGCCGAATCCGGTCGCGGCCAGATGGTCGAGCACGCTGCGCAGACGTTGCGGGCTTTCCGGATGTCCGGGGCCAGGATTGTGGGCGAGACAGTCGTCGTGGGTATAAAGAATGAGGCTCATGGCAGACTCCGCTAATGTCCGCCAGAGTAACAATTTCAGGGGGACTGTGGTAGTGTCCCGGAGCCGCCGTGGCGGCCCGCTTGCGCTGGCCTCACGGTGCTTGTGTCAGTGATGTGGAGATGGCGGCGATGACCGCAACCCTGATATTGCTGCTGGCCTTCGGATTGGCTGCCCTGGTGGCAGTGATTCCCTTCTGGCGCCGGCGGCGCCTGTTGTCCAGGCCGATTTCCCAGGAGTGGCGTCAAATCGTCTGTGCCAGCTTGCCCTGTTATATGGTGATGACGGCGCAGGAGCAGGAACGTCTGTGGCAACTGATCGTGCTGTTCCTGCATGACAAGCATTTCCATGGCTGCCAGGGCCTGGAGATTGACGACGAGATCCGTCTCACCATTGCCTGCCACGCCTGCCTGTTGCTGCTGAAACGACCGTTCTCCATGTATCAGTCCGTGCGTCATGTATTGGTCTATCCCGATGCCTTCCTGGTGCGTCATGAAGCCTGGCACGAGGACGGCACCATGCATGCAGCAGAGCAGGAATTGGCTGGGGAATCCTGGGATCAGGGCAAGGTGATTTTGTCCTGGCGGGACATCCAGGAAGGCATTGCCGATTTCAGCGACGGCCATAATGTGGTGCTGCATGAATTTGCCCATCAACTGGATGGGATGTCGGGAGAAGTCAACGGCACGCCGCCGTTACAGGGATTGGATCAGAATCGATGGCGGCAGGCATTTGAACACGCCTTCGCGTCACTGCAGGCCCAGGCCGAAGCTGGCGAAGACAGCCTGCTGGATCCTTATGGTGCCAGCAACCCCGCCGAGTTCTTCGCCGTGGCCACGGAAGCTTTCTTTGAGCAGAGCCACGATCTGGCCCACCAGTATCCGGATCTGTTCGAGCAACTGCTGGCCTTCTACCGCATCGACCCCCGCGTCTGGCACCAGCGCCTGACAGCCTCACTGTAGGAACAAGCCCTGCTCGCGACCAGTGCTTGCATGCAGCTTCAGTGGTCTGCTCTAAACGGGCTCGCTCCTGCAGTGGGAGAGAGCGCCTGCCTACTGGGCCGTGCATTCAAAGCTGGCTGCCCGGTCCAGGTCACCGGCACCCCGGTAACGGGGCCAGGCCGGGTAATGACACACCGGGCGGGTGCGGCCGGCAGTGGCGGCATTGACGTCCACCGCCTCTAATGTCCCCGGTGCAATGCCACGTTCCACCCAGTCTTCCAGGGCTTCGAGTGTGGAGATGCGGGCATTGAACACCCCGGTCTGATGACCCATTCCCGGAATGGTGTAGAAGCGTACGAAGTCCCCGAGGCTGGACTCTCCATAATGCTGCAACAAGCGTTGGTAGTATTGAATCGAACTGTAGGGGGTGATGAAGTCATCCACCATGCCGTGGAAGAAGATCAGCTTGCCTCCGCGTCGCTGAAAGCCATCCAGATTGGCGCTGTTGGCGCTGAGCACTGGCGTCAGACTGGTGATGCGGCCAGCCCATTGGCGTGGATCGAAGTTCCGCAGCACATCCAGGGTGAGATCCTGGGCAATGGCCAGGCGCGCGGTGGCATCGCCCGGCGCGAATTGCAGCGCCTGTCCTGGCCCCTGGGCACCCAGATTGGGGAAGCCGCCATCGAGAAAGGTGGAGCCCTCGAATGGAGTCCATTTGGGGAACACGGCACTGGCGCCGTCGTCGCGATGGATGCGGAAACCCACTTCATAGGGCGAGTCGAACACATTGAGGGTGGTGATCTGGGAGTCTGAGAGGCAGCCGGCACCGTCATTGCCCGCCGGACAGCGCAGGGGATTACGGTCATCAAGGCGCCGCAAGTCCTCGGTGGCCTGATGGCAGGCGACCACATTGCTGATGATGCCATCCACGGCCCCATCCAGATTGTCACAGCGCCGATAGACAGCCTCCACCAACAGTGCCGCGTGTTCCGGGCTCAGCCAGCCTCTGCCATCGTTGGCTTGCAGGGCCTTGGCGTAGTTGAGAGCGGAAAGATGCAGCATGATCACGTTGTGGGCGGGATAACCCGCGATGACCCCGTCATAGTCGGCGGGGAAGCGTTGCACCGCGTCAAAGCCTTCATGGCCGCCCTGTGAGCCGCCGATGAAGTAGACGTAGTCCGGGCGCTTGCCGTAACGGGCCTGGATCAGGTGCATGGCGACGTCATGGGTTTTCTTGATCTGCTGGCCACCAAAATTCTCCAGGGCTTCGCGGTTGAGATAGAAGCTACCGTCGAAGCCCCCCGAGGACTGATGGCCGGAATCGCTGCCGAGGGTCACATAGCCTTGCGCCAGCGGTGGGGCTTGGCTGTCGGGCTGCTTGGTATAGCGGCCCAGGGCATTTACCAGGGTGCCATTGAGACCACCGCCGCCGAACTGTATGGACCTGCCATTCCAGCGGCTGGGCAGGTTGACCTGGAAGTTGATATCTGGCGCGTGATAGTCGATGGGGTGGATGGCGCCGAGGATCTTGCAATATTCGCCATTGGCATTGCCCTCGGCACTGTCCAGTACCAACTCGGCGCTGATGATGGAGGCGCCGCCGGTGGGCAGGCCGATGTGGCTGGCATCAATGCCATGGCCCGCCAGTCCCTGACAGGCCGCGGCCGCGGACAGGCGCGATACCGCAGGCAGTGGGCCTTGGCTGACTGGGTTGCTGGGTGCTTGGGTGCCACAGGCCGCCATCAGCAGACTGGCAACGATCAGACTGCCAAGATTGCTGCTTCTCACTCATCCACCTCCACGATCATCTCGATTTCCACCGCGATATTGCCTGGCAGGGCGGCCATGCCCACGGCGGAGCGGGCATGCCTGCCATCTTCACCGAAGACTTCCACCATCAGATCGGAAAAACCATTGATGACAGCAGGCTGGCTGCTGAACTCGGGATCGGAATTGACCATGCCCAAGACCTTGACGATGCGCCTCACCTTGCTCAGGTCGCCCAATTCAGCCTTGAGTACCGACAGCAGGTTGATGCCGGTGACACGGGCTGCCTCGTAGCCCTGGTCCACGTCCAGTTCTCGGCCCAGTTTGCCTCTGATGGTGCTGCCATCGGCGCGGGTGGGGCCGCTGCCCGAGAGGAACAACAGGTTGCCGCTGCGCACCGCCGGAACGAAGTTGGCACCAGGGGTGCCGGGTTCACTGAGACTGATGCCCAGGGCGGCGAGGCGGCTTTCCGGGCTGTCCTGAGCAACGGCCTGGGTAGCGCCGAAGAGCCAAGACAGCATGAGAAGCAGAGACAGGCCATTGGAAATTATGGAATGGAATGGTGATTGGCTCATGGCCTGATAATCTCCTTGCATGAAAGTTTTACCGAGCATAAACCAGCACTTGGGTCAATTCAAACCTGGAGTGGCAGGTACGAGCTTGTAAGCCGTGCTTCGTGATGAGGGTATAGTGGAGTGCACCGGGAGGCTGTCATCCTCTCTGCGTTTGTTTTTGATGTCAAAATGATATCATTCGCCGCCAGATGCTACTGGCAATCCCGAATCTATAAGTATGACCTACTTTTCATTCAAGCCCAGCCTGGAAGACTTATTGGAAATCGTGTCCAATCTGCCGGGTTTTATTTATCAGTTACGGATGGATTCCAAGGGGACTTTTTCTTACCCTTTCGTTGGGCCTGGGGTTGAGTCGATGTTCATGGTCAAGGGTGAACAGGTACTCAAGAATGCCTCGGTTCTACTGGACATGATTCATCCGGATGATTGGCAGCGTGTGCTGCGTGAAAGCCTGGAAGCGGCCGAGCGGCTGGTTCCCTGGCATTCCGAGTTCAGAATGATACTGCCCGATGGCCGCGTCATTTGGATCGAAGCCAGTGATACTCCCCACCGCAGCGCGGACGGCGTCATTCTCTGGAACGGCTATGCCAACGACATAACCCCGCGCAAGCGACTGGAAGCGGCATTACAAGCCAGTGAGCACAAATTCAGGGCGTTTGTAGAGAATGTCAACGACATTATCTACACCCTGGATCGTGAAGGACGCATTACCTACGTCTCTCCCATGTGGGAGGAAAAGCTGGGACAGAGGACAGAATCCGTGCTGGGTAACCGTCTGCAGGACCTCATTCACCAGGACGACGTTGCACAGTTTTTCGCTTTCCTGAACCAGGTCATGGAGCTTGGGTTGAAGCAGGAAGGGTTTGAATATCGGGTGCGCAATCTAGATGGAGAATGGCGTTGGCACATGACCAATGCCGCGCCTGTTTTTGATCAGTCAGGCAATATCAAGGAGTTGCTTGGGATTGCCCATGACATCACGGGACTCAAGCGCACCGAGGAGCATATCCGTTATCTTGCGCACCATGACACACTGACCCGGCTTCCCAACCGCGAATACTTCTACAAGCATCTGGAAGAGAGCCTGGAAGTGGCCCGTCGGAGTACAACCTCCATGGCGTTGATGTACGTGGATCTGGATTGGTTCAAGCCGGTCAACGATGAGCATGGACATGCCGTGGGAGACTTGTTGTTGAAGGCAGTGGCCAAACGCATGAAAGGTGCCTTGCGTGGCAGTGATTTCGTCGGCAGAGTGGGCGGGGACGAATTTGTGATTCTCTTGAGCAGTATCCAGGGTGAGGAGGATGCGCTCTGGGTGGCCAACAAAATTCGTCAGATCCTGTCCAAACCCTTCCGCATTGGGGAGCATCGTCTGAAAATTGGGTGCAGCATCGGTCTTGCCCTGTTTCCCATGCATGGTGGCAGCGGCAGTGAGCTGATGCGTTACGCCGATCAGGCCATGTATCTGGCCAAGAATCGCGGTAGAAACTGTTGTGTGGTCTATGTCGGCTGAAGTTTTGGTGGTCAATTGACCGCGGGATCAATAACCAGCGATTGCAGAGCCTCGATATACAGCCCAGGTTCTTGTGCCTGTACCCGAGCGCGCAGGCTTTCGAGAGTATCGTCAGGCAGCACTGGCACTTTGCGCTGAAGCAATACCGGGCCGGCATCGAACTCGTCATTGACCCAGTGCACAGTGGCGCCACTCTCTGCCGCACCACTTGCCAACACAGCTTGATGCACGCGGTCACCATACATACCCTGACCACCAAATTTGGGCAGCAGGGCGGGGTGGATGTTGAGAATGCGGCCGGTGAAGGCCGCGAGGGTGGCGGGGCCGATTTTCTTCATGTAACCGGAACAGGCCACCAGGTCTGTGCCCACCTCGCGCAACAGGGTCTCGATGGCTTCGTCGGCGTTGTCCTCGCCCCGGTGGGTCTTGCTGCTGACATGGCGCACCCTGACATCATTGTCCAGGCACCAGTGAAAGATCGCCGCATCACGGTTGTTGGTAATGACGATACCGGGCTCGGCCTGGAGACGGCCATCGCGCATGGCGGCGATGATGGCCCTGGCCGAGGAGCCGCCGTGGGAAGCCAGAAAACTGATGATCATGATTGTTCCTTCAGCAGTGGGGGCGGGATTATGCCCCAGGATCATGCTGCCCTTCCACCCCGCAGACGCTTGTGCAGACCGCTGGTGAAAGTTACCGCGGTCAGAATCAACACGGCGCCCGCCAACATGCGCAGGCTGACCTGCTCACCCAGGAAGATGCCACCCCACACCATGGCAA
>JBJHAY010000151.1:0-8512 GCA_050485205.1 Gammaproteobacteria bacterium | reverse complement strand
TGGCCGCAATGGCGCGGGCAAGTCCACGCTGTTCAGGCTGATTCTCGGTTTTCTCACACCCAACGGGGGCAGTACCGAAGTGCTGGATACCCCCAGTGAGGAGCTGACCCCGGCAGTGCGCGGGCGGATAGGCTATGTCAACGAAGAGCATACCCTGCCGGATTGGCTGCGGGTAAGGGAACTGAAGGCCATGCAGCAAAGCTACTATCCCCAATGGCGGGAAGACATTTACAGAAGCGTGATTACCAATTTCGATGTGCGCGGCGAGCAGAAGATCAGCAGTCTGTCGCGGGGTGAGCGAGCTGGTTTCAATCTGGCCATGACCCTGGCGCAAAACCCTGAGCTGTTGATTCTCGATGAGCCGACCCTGGGCCTGGATGTGGTGGCGACCCAGGAATTCCTCAACTCGATTCTGTACTGCTCGCAATCCAGTACCACGGTGATCTACTGCTCACATCAGATGGATGAGGTAGAAAGGCTTGCGGACGAACTCATCATCATGGAGAAGGGGCGCCTCAGGGTGCAGTCGAGTCCTGAGGATTTCAGTAGCAGGGTGAAGCGTTGGGTAGTGGAGGCGCGTTACCGCGAACTGGTGCTGGCCAAGGTGCCGGATGTGCTCAGCAGCAGAATCATCGAGGACCAACTGTATTTCTACGTCATCGACAAGGCAGAAACCTTTGTCAGTGAACTGGCGCTGCTGGGGATCAGGGATTGTACTGGTAGCGAAATCGGCATGTCTGACGCGGTTCGGGCCTATCTGTCAAAAAACCATCTGGGTGTGAGCGAGTAAACGACCATGTTCTTCCTTCTGAAAACCGAGTTCATGAGATACCGCAACCGTGCGCTGCTGATGGCATTGGCCCACCTTGGCTTGCTTGCCTTCCTGGCCGCTGCCTCCGTCGACCTTCATAGTGTTCCAGCGTTCAACATGTGGCTGCTTGGCTGCCTCGTTGCCGCTTGCAGCTTCGGCATCCTGCAGATGAACTCACACAAGCGCAGCAACCACTGGATCTACCTGCTGCAGCGCCCATTGGCTCCCTGGAAGATTGCCACTGCCCTGGTTGTTGCTGGTTGTCTGCTCATCCTTGTTGCATTGGTGCTGCCTTTTCTGCTGTATCTTGAGGTGAACAAGTTGGGGGAAGCTCATCGTATTGAGTTGCGCTATTACCTGCAGTTTGGACAGATCATTCCCGGGTTGCTGCTTGCCTACCTCTATGCCTGCTTTTTGGCGCTTTACACACATCGCTTCAAATTCATCGGCTTCACTATATTTATCATGCTGATCGACAACCATATTGGTGTCGATGTGTACTTGCTTCTTGCCTTGCAGGGGGGCATCGCAGTGACTTGTCTTTATTGCTGGTTCAAGCCTGACTTGAACAATGGTGCCAGAAATCCCGCCTTCATAATCCTGTCGGAGCTTCCGCTGCATTTCGGCTTGTTCTGGATAGTGGTGACTATGCACAGCCTGTTGCTGCAGTCGGCATGGAACCTGTTTGGCAACGGCCCTCTGTCAAATCCGGTACCTGGCTCGGTGCTTGAAGTCGGCATCAAGTCCGAGCGTGAAATCCTGCTGGCAGGGCTGGAGGGCTCTACGCAGCCTGACGCAGCCTTTTATCGTCAGCAGATAAGCCTGGGAGAAATCGTGTCAATGCGTGTTCCGGTCGGCGATCCCTATCCAAAACGTCACCAGCGTCCCTCTCTTGACGAGGCTTTGGTACTGGTAAATCCGGTAACGGACGATATCTGGCGCTTCAGTCATGATGACATGCTGTATCGGGGTTACACACGGCGGTCGGACGATGCTCTTGGCTGGCTTGGTCCCCAGGGATTCACTAGGGACCTGACGGCTGCAACGCAGCGCTTTACCGGCATCCCGGCAGTGACCGCCAATCGCTTCATTGTGGATGAGCAGGTGATCTACCAACTCGACTGGGAGCAACAGGCTATACGCCGGAAACTGGTACTGGCTGATATCGACTCAAACGCAACAGGCATGGCGCCGGAACGGTTCTACAATTCTCTGGCCGTGCACGAAAATTTCGCCACGCTGCTGTCTGATCGCAACTTCTATATCTTCCGTAGCCGACAGCTCAATGATTTCGAGGAAGAGTTGTCTGTGGAAACACGTCTGCCTCTGCCGGAGCAGATGAGCTGGCGCCACAGCATTTATAGTCAGTTGCATATCATGGAGCTGATCGACGGCTACCTGGTGAGCATCCTGATGGGCTTCAACCCGAATGAGACGGAAGGCAACTTTCTCAGGTTCAGTACTGCTGCTCAATGGCTGTACCAGACCAGAGCGGACGGGGAGTATACACTGCTCAACAAACGGGCGCTGGGCTCGGGTTTCAGTGCCGCGCAAATCTATGAGGGCTTCGTACTCGCACCTGGCTTTCGTATTCTCAATGATCTGGCAATTGCTGCCGTGTCCAATAAAAGCAGCGCAGAAACCTGGAGCTTCCTGCGACATCGTTTTCCGCCCTTGGTGTTGATGCTGGCCTTCTGTTCGATGATCGCCTCGGGTCTTGTCGTGCACAGACTGCTGCGAGCGGTAAACCTGCCACCTGCTGCCAAGGCTGCCTGGATAGCCATCTCCGCTTTCTCGGGGTGGATCGGTTTGGCAAGTTTCTGGCTGGGCAGTTACCGGGGTGGTCTGGCCCTGCAGGTGCGGGTCGATGACAGCCCTGAACCGGGAATGTTCAAGGTGGAGACGGCCCATGCCTAGATCGCTCATTGCTCTCTCCAAGGGTTTCCATGTCCGTCAGGTCGCCCTGAGCCTGTGTAGCCTGCTGTTGTTGTGCTGCCTGCCACTTGCCGGGCAGGAGTTGCCGGAGACCCTGGTCTCTGCCCTTGCGGCACATGAAACTGCAGAAGCGGCACCTCTGCTGCCGCGTCGACACTTGTTTCAGGAACGTCCGATTGAATTTGCCGCCTTGTCACCTGATGGTCGGCATGTGATTGGTGGTCGACGCAGCGGCGTGAAAACCCATCTCAGTCTGCTGGATACTGCGGACCTTGACGAAACGCCGCTGTTCTCAAGCGACCGTATTCGCCGGCTATGGTGGACAGCCGACAGCGCGGGACTGGTGCTGGAACTGGATGGCAGTGTTGGCGTAGTAGCACTGTCTGCTCCCCACAGCCCTTCCTATATCACCCGGCTGGAGCGCCGCACTGGGGATTATGTCCTGGGTCCGGACAATCACAGCATGGACCAGGTTCTGGTGGTGAGGCGCAAGGGCAACGACTACGTGCTGGAGCGGGTTGGGTTTGCCGGTGAGACCGAGATGCTGCTGACCAGCAACATCCAGATCGAGCAGGTGCTGTCCGGTGCAAACCCGGACGAACAATTCCTGGTGTTGCAGGATGAACAGGGTCACGATATCTACCGGCATGCAGATGGCATGCTGACAAAACTGCTTCCCTGCGGTTTGTCCACACTTGCCGCCTGTGGCCTGCTTGCCTATGACAGAGACAGTGGAACCCTGTGGCTGAATATCAATGGTGGTGAAGACCTGGCAGGACTGTATGCATGGTCAGCAGCCACTGGTGAACTGCGCAGGCACCATGGCGATCCGCAGGGCAGGGTGGACCTGTACCGTACCGTGCTTGAAGGGAGCAAACCCATTGTCACCGCGTATTACGTTGCAGGACTGCAGCATCATGCACTGGATCCTGCAGTGCAGCCCGTGCTCTTATCGCTGCAGGCGCTTTTGCCAGATTCAATTCTGGAATTTTCGGTTGGTGAGAATGACACCTGGTTGGTGAAGGAAGATTCGGCTCTGTTGCGGGAGAGTCGCTACCATCTCTTTGGGCCAGAGCAGCAATTGCGGCAGATTCTGTTCACCGACACCCGAACACCGGTGCCAGAGCCAGCCATGCTGTCATCCCGGTTCTATCTTGAATACAGCGCCACTGACCAGCTTATGATCAAGGCCTACCTCAGTGTTCCCAAGGGAGTGGACATTGCCACGGCACCGCTGGTGGCGCTGATCCATGGCGGCCCCTGGGGCAGGATCGATGCCAGTTATTCCCATATCACGCAACTATTGGTGAATCGCGGTTATGTGGTGTTTGAACCCAACTTCCGCGCTTCCACCGGTTATGGCAGCAACTATGTGCTGGCTGCCAACAAGGATTTTGGCAGGGGGCGTGTGCAGCAGGACATTACCGATGGTGTGCACTATCTGCTGCAACAGGGCATTGGCGATCCCGCCAGGGTTGCGATCGTCGGTGCCTCCTTCGGTGGATTTTCGGTGCTTGCTGGTCTTGCCTTCACACCGGAACTCTATCGGGTGGGTGTGGCCATGGTGCCTCCAGCAGACCTTGCTGGCACTTTGCGCTATTCCCTTCAACGAAGCACTTTTGTGGCGCGTCAACCCAGTATCAAGTCAAATCTGGTCACGTTGGCAGCAGATGTCGACGATCCCATGGACATGCAGCGTCTGTATCAACAATCTCCCCTGGCCAACCTCGATGCCATCACAGCCCCATTGCTGGTGATTGCGGGTGCCGACGACGACCGTATCGATATCCGCCAGGTAAAGGATTTTTCGCTGAAGCTGTTGAACCAGGGCAAGGGCCTGAGCCTGTTGATCGACGAGAACGAGGGGCACGGCTTTTTGTCCAACGAAGCCTCTGAAGCATCGCTTTTTCTCATGGAAGAAATGCTGGCACTGCACTTGGGTGGCCGCAGGGAAGGGCTGGACGATAGCATGCTGAAACAGTATCTGCGGCAGCGACTGCTGTTGAATACCAACGCCGGGTTTCTGGCAGAACTGGAAGCGCAGGCACCATGAAGCGGATCGGAATAATTTCATCCCTGCTGGTTCTGGCTCTGTTGCTGGAAACGACTCTGGTGTTCGCCCAGTCCCCGCTCCCGGTGGAAATCCTGGTAACAGGGCGACAACCAGGGCCGCCGCTCTGGCGCGTAACCAATGGCGACAATGTGTTGTGGATATTTCCCTGGCTCTCACCCGTGCCCAAGGATATGGAATGGGATTCCGGCAAGGTTGAGGCAGTGATCGCAGAAGCCGAAGAAGTGCTGGGCATGCCGGATGTCGATGTCGACCTGCCACTGTTGCTCATGCTCAACCCGTTCAACATTGTGCGTGGCATGCGGTTGGCGAAACGTCTGACCAGGAATGCGGGCGGTGCAAGCTTGCAGGAAGTACTGCCAGTTGAACTGTATGAGCGCTTTGTTGTGCTGAAAACCAGTTACTTTCCCCGCGACAAGGATATCGAAAAACTGCGGCCGCTGGTGGCGGCTGGACGCATGAGCGGTATTGTCGAGCGGGAAGCGGGGCTGGTGTCAGGGCGGGACATCCGTGACAGGATACAACGGCTGATAAAAAAGAACCGCAGGATCAGGCGTAGCGACATCGAGGTGAAGCTGGTGGTTGACGGCAATTTTCGCAGCCTGGCAAACCGCGCGGAAACCATGTTGGGCTCGCTATCGGCAGAACAGGAACTGGCCTGTTTCGAAGCACGGCTCAGTCGTCTTGAACAGGAGCTTGGTGATATGCGGGAACGTGCCAATGCCTGGGCCCGAGGCTACGTGGATGAGCTTCGGGGCTTGCCGCTGCCAGGTAGTGTCGATGATATTTGCGCGGTCATGGTATTCACCAGTTCAGAGAGTGGTACCGTGCAGGATATCTTCGCGGAAATGAATTCCCGCTGGCTCGAAGCTGCCGAGCAGGCGCTTGCCCGTAACAGAACCACCTTTGCTGTGCTGGACATCAGGCAACTGCTGCAGGAAGACGGCCTCATGACACAAATGAAGACCAGGGGCTATGAGGTCAGGGAGCCTTGAGTGCAGGAGGGACAGATCGTCCGTCGAGAATTCATGCTTCAGGCCAGCATTTCCAGCAATACCGGGTGCCACAGAGAGAGGTCGATTTTGCCCATTCTGGTCATCAGACGTTTTTTGTCGACGCTGCGCAGTTGGTCCAGCAGGATGCGGGCCTTCTTACGCTGGAATCTGACTTCCGGTCGGCAACCCAGGGCTTGTCCGCCACTGGTCAGCGGAGCGATGATGACCCGGGGCAGAATGGCATTCATGTCATCAGGGGAGATAATCAGGGCGGGACGTGTTTTGCGGATTTCGCTGCCGATAGTGGGATCAAGATTGACCCAGTAGACATCGCCGCGGCTTACCAGTTCCATTCGGCAGTGTCCTCATCAAGGGCAATGGCATCCAGGGCAGTATCGTCGGCTTTCTCAGGGCTGTAGTTATCAAACCAACCAGAGCGGAGTTGCGTGTGGGGCTCGAGGATGATTTTTCCGTCTTCCACCTGCAATTCCACGGCATCTTTCAGATCACAGGCGGCGATCAGAGAAGAGGGAATGATAATACCCCGGGAATTGCCGATTTTGATGAGGTTGACGCGCATGGAGGGCAGGCCTTTGTCTGGAAATGAAGTTATAACAATATTATTACGCGCTGAGCGTGTTCCGCAAGCTGTCATGACAACCCTCCAGGGAAATCTGCTGGTATTGATCCGAAGTGTAGCCGACGACTGAAAAGTTGCCAGAAAGAATAAAGTGGAGGTATGGAATATCCTGATTAGGCCCAGTTGGCATGCTTGTCATGTGTTCATAGACTCCTTCAACAGCCCTTGTCTTGCGCGCCCTCACAGGCTATCTTCCCCACTGGCGTCACTGGGTCATGGCCCACAGACCAGGAATATCAGAACAACAAGAGGCAATCCCAATGCCCGTATTACAAACCACCCCGCAATGAACTTCTGGCAACGATGGCTTCAAGCCCCGCAAACCCATTGGCTGCGCCGCGTGCTGTTCCAACTGCACTTGTGGCTGGGCATTGGATTGGGCCTGTATGTGCTGGTCATCGGCCTGAGCGGCAGCGCCCTGCTGCTGCAATCTCCCTTCTACGCCTGGTTTGAACCCAAGTGGGTGGTGCCCACTGATGCCGAGCCGCTCAAGGGTGATGAACTGCAAGCGCGCATGGTGGAAGTCTATGCAGGCTACTCGGTGGGCTTCACCATTGAAGGCTTCAACCCCGACGAGGCCACCTATGTGGTGCTGAACCGCGACGGCGAATACATTCCCTACTATTTCAACCAGTACACTGGCGAGAGTATCGGTCCGGCCAATCCCTGGCCGATCCTGGCCGTGAAATGGCTCGGCGATGTGCACGACGATCTGTTGCTGGGCCGTGACGGCAGACGTTACAACGGCGCCGGTGCCCTGATGTTCGTGCTGATGGCGCTCACCGGCCTGGTACTCTGGTGGCAGGGTCGCGCGCGTTGGTACGAAGGCCTCATCCTCAATCCCTGGAGCAAGCGGCCGCTGTTGTGGCAGCTGCACAGTTTCATTGGCTTCTGGGCCTTGCTGTTGATGCTGGCCTGGGGCGTGTCCGGCTTTCAGTTGGGCTTTCCTGCCACCGTCAACGCCATGCTCGAATGGTTCGGTGCCGAGCCCCGGAATTTCAGGCAGCAAGGGGGTGTGTTGGGGTTTTTCCGCAATGTCCACTTCGCCAGTTATGGCGAAGGTTCTTTGGCCCGTTGGGCCTGGATAGCCGCCAGCTTCATTCCCACCCTGATGTTCGTGACGGGACTGTGGCTGTGGTGGAAGCGGGTGCTGGTGCCCATGACATCAGCGCGCAAGCGGAAGGCGAAGTTGTCCCAGGCAAAGACCACAACAGAGGGGCAACAAGAATAGGCTGTGCCTGTATCGGAAGCTGCTTGATATTCAGTGCAGCGCTGGCTCGCTGCCAGAGCGCACTGCATGCATTCAGAATTGCTTGGGACGGCCTTAGACGTTGGGATAGTTTTCCCCAATGGAAAAACTGGCAATGCGGCTCAGATGGGTGTAAGGCAGGCCACTTTGCTCGTGCCATTGATTGAAGGCGGCCTGGATCAGGCGCATTTCCTTCTTGCTGGTGGGATTGTCGCGGATCTCCACGCCGGATGCCTGCAGGCGGCCAATCACATCACGGCTCAGGATGAAACTGTCCTTGCCAATGAAGCGCAGGAAGTACATGGCGGTGTTGCCCCCCAATCTGCTGCCGTGTTGCTTCAGGTATTCCAGCAGGCCAATCTGCTCGCTGCTTGGCCATTGGGCTATGAACTTGCCGAAGCTGCCATGCTGCTCCGATACTTCCATCACAAAGTGTGCATTTTCCAACACTGACTGAATCTTGGTCCAGTTGCGGACGATGCGTTTGTCCTCCAGATAGGCTTCCCATTTCTCCGGTGCCATGTGGGCCAGTCCCCTGGGATTGAAGCCGTGGAAGGCCTCTTCGAAACCTGGCCATTTGTTGGTGATGACGCGCCAGTGAAAACCCGCATTGAAAACACAACGCACCATCATGGCAAGGTAGCGGTCATCAGGAATCTTTTCCAGCTGTTTTGAACTGATAGGTTTAGGAAGTAGTTTGCGCAAGGCGGCGGGGCCACCCTTGCGGGTTTCGGCCAACTTGAGAATGTCGCTGAAAGGGGTCAACTTTGCCATCACTGATCTCCGGCTCATGTAAACCACGGGGTAGCGC
>JBJHAY010000150.1:0-8536 GCA_050485205.1 Gammaproteobacteria bacterium | reverse complement strand
GGGTATGCCTGGACTGGGTAATTTCATCGGCGAGTTCCTGGTGTTGCTGGGCAGCTTCCAGGAAAACATCGTGATTACTGCCTTCGCGGCTCTTGGCCTGATCGTCGCGGCGGTGTACTCACTGATCGTGATTCAGAAAGTGTTTCATGGCGAGAACAAGTTCAAGCATGAGATCGCCGACCTGACCGGCATCGAGATGCTGTGCTGCGCCCTGATGATGATTGGCCTGATCTGGATGGGCATGTACCCACAGACCATGCTGGACATGGCGGCACCGACGCTGCAGAGCTTGAACGTGCGCTTCCCCTGAGGGAGCAATGTAGGACGAGCCCTGCTCGCGACACAGTAGGGGTCGCCTGCAGGGCAGGCTCCTAGGGCAGGGTTCCGCAGGGGCGCGGTCACGGTTAAACGATTGACAACATTCTAGAAACAGGCAAGAGCATAATGAGCACTGATGTAATCATAGATTTAATGCAAATCATCCTGCTGACGGTGGGGACGGTCGTGGTGATGTTGACGGCTGCCTTCAAGCGTGATCATGGCCTGGTCAGTGCCTTGACTCTGCTGAGTCTGTTCGCGGCCCTGTTGGTGTTTGTCTTCATCGAGCCGGTAACCCCGCTGCAGGTGACGCCACTGCTGATCATCGATGAGTACAGCCTGTTCTTCTCGGCCCTGATCATCATCGGCGGCATCGTGGTGACGGCACTGGCCTATCCCTATTTCGAAAAGCACAATGTGCAGAACGAGGAGTTCTACATCCTGTTGCTGCTGGCCACCTTGGGTGGCGTGGTGCTGGCCTCCAGCAGCCACTTTGTCGGCTTCTTCCTGGGCATGGAAATCCTCAGCGTCAGTCTCTATGCCATGATTGCCTTCCCGGTGCACAAACAGGACGCGGCCAAGTTCCCGATCGAGGCCGGTGTCAAATACCTGATTCTGTCTGGCCTTTCCTCCGCCATGATGCTGTTCGGCATCGCCTTGCTCTATGCACAGCTGGGCACACTTGAATTTGGTGCCATGCCGACCGCCATCAGTGCCCTTGGCGTGGGTAGCGATCCGGCCCTGCTGGTTGGCCTGATGATGGTGTTGACCGGTGTCGGCTTCAAGCTTTCGTTGGTGCCGTTCCACATGTGGACGCCGGATGTCTATGAAGGCGCGCCAGTGCCCGTGACCGCCTTCATTGCCACCGTATCCAAGGCTGCCATGGTGGCAGTGGTGGTGCGGGTGCTGATCGTCTCCGACGCCCTGCAGTTCAGCGCCGTGGTGCTGGTGCTGTCGATACTGGCGGCGGCTTCGATGATCATTGGCAACCTGCTGGCCTTGTTGCAGAACAACGTCAAGCGCATCTTCGCCTATTCCTCCATTGCCCATCTCGGCTACCTGCTGGTGGTGATCATCGCCGCCGCCGTGATTCCCGATGGTCTGTCAGTGGAGGCCATGGGCTACTACGTGGCAGCCTACTTGATCATGTCCCTGGCTGGCTTTGGTGTTACCAGCGCCATCTCCAATGCCGGGCGCGAGCTGGACGAAGTCAACGACTACCGTGGATTGTTCTGGCGCAGCCCATGGCTGGCACTGGTGATGACCACGGTGCTGCTGTCACTGGCGGGTATTCCGCTGACCATCGGCTTTATTGGCAAGTTCTACATCTTTGCGGTAGGCGTCGAGGCTGAACTGTGGTTCCTGTTGACGATGCTGATCATTGGCAGTGGTATTGGCCTCTACTACTACCTGCGCTTGGTGTACACCATGCTGCTGCCGGTGTCCGATGACCTGGACAACGCCAGCGACCCTGCCCAGGCCAAACTGCCAGCGGGCGTTCAAACTGCCTTGTTGGCCCTGGTGGTGGCGGTGATCTTCCTCGGTGTCTATCCGACGCCGCTGATCTCCACCCTGCAGAGCCTGGCAGGCGGATTCTAAGCTCCCCAGTAACCCACCCATATCTATTGCAGCGGCTCCTCCTGTAGGAGCGAGCCCTGCTCGCGACCCGATCATGTCGCCTGCAGGGCAGGCTCCTACAGGGGAATTGCGGCTGCATGAACCTGAGAGGGCTTGTGTTGCCCACCAAAGCCTGCTTAAATGCGGCATTCTCAATGAGAATGTGCACATACAGCGACACGTTCACACGCAACATCAATAATAACCGCTAACTCAGCATCAATGCCCGAAGGCGGAGGTTCTGGCCAATGGCCTACTACAGTTATTCACGCACCTCAGAGCTGGAAGCACTGGAACTGCAGGACAGACTGCAAGCCCGGCTCGACAATGAAACTCTTAAATTGCGCACCTTTTGTCTGGCGCGTAACCTCCCCGTCGCCGCACGCTACCAAGATGATGCCTGCTCCTGGACCCTGGATCTGGCGGACAGGGAAGATGGCCGACGCTTGTTGGATGGGCTGGCGCCTGGCGACGGCGTGGTGGTGACCTCCCTGGAGCGTATTTTCAGCAATTGCGAGGACATGCAGCGCACCATCGCCGACTTCCGCAAGCGCGATATCCAACTGTGTGTTGCGGAGTTGGACGGCGATGTCTCCAGCGCTGATTTCTGCCCACCGTTCAGCCGCATGCTTGCCGTCTTCACCAATCTTGAAAAACGCCGCGCGCGGGAAAAGATCAAGACCGTCAAGCGCCGGGAAAAGGACAAGGGACGCTTCCTGGGGGGCAGCCGCCCCTTTGGTTACATGGTGCATTCCAATGGACGTTTGATTGAAAACCCGATGGAGCAGCGCTTGCTGAAGCGAATTGTGGAGATGAAACGGCAGGGCAAATCACTGCGGGCCATTTCCGCCGCTGTCAGCACGCCGCTGACACCGGTCAGTTTCAAGACCGTGCAGCGTCTACTCAAGCGCCATGCCGAGCACACCCTGTAGCGAGTCCTGTTCTGGCTCTCCCACCTGTAGGAGCGAGCCCTGCTCGCGAGCTGGTCATGCCGCCTGCAGGTGAGGGGGGCGTGAGCAGGGCTCGCGCCTACAGGCGGCTTGTGATTTAATGCCGCCATGTTGAAACAGCCTGCCTTTCTCATCGGACTTCGCTACATCCTCGCGCGGCAGGATAACCGCTTCATCTCCTTCACTTCCCTGATTTCAATGGCCGGTCTCACCCTCGGCGTGCTGGCGCTGATCATCGTGCTGTCGGTGTTCAACGGTACTCAGGGGGTAATGCGGGAGCGCACCCTGATCACCGTGCCCCATGCCGAAATACAGGCGGTCGATGGCAGTTTTTCCGACTGGCCCGAGGTGGCGGACACACTGTTGGACCATCCTGGCATCGAGGCGGTATCTCCCTTTGTGGTGCTGGAGGCCATGTTGAGCCAGCGCGGCTATCACCAGGTTACCCAGGTCAAGGCGGTGCTGCCGGACATGGAGAGCCGGGTCTCCACCATCGAGGACAGCATGGTGCGTGGCAGTCTGCATGATCTTCGTCCTGGCGGCCGTGGCATCATCCTGGGCCGTGGCCTGGCCGCCAATCTGCGGCTCAACCCCGGTGACGCGGTCAATCTGATCGTGCCGGAGATGCGGGGCGGCAATGACTTCCGCCTGCAGATGCACCGATTTACCGTGATCGGTGTGTTTGATGTGCAGTTCAGCATCGGTTCCGAACTGGCCCTGATTCATCTGGAGGACAGCGCCGAACTGCTGGGCAGTGGCGCCATCGATGACTCTCTGCGGCTGCGTCTGAAAGTGAGCGACATCGATGCCGCCGCCAACATTCTGCGCGATGCCCTGGGACGCCTAGGTCCAGGCTACCGGGGAGAGGACTGGAGCATTCTTGAGGCGAGCCTGTTCAATGCCCTGAAAATGGAAAAGTTCATGACCAGCTTCATGCTGCTGATGATCGTCGCCATCGGCGCCTTCAACATCGTTTCCACCCTGGTGATGGTGGTGACGGAGAAACAGGCGGACATCGCCATCCTGCGTACCATGGGCGCGGGGGAAAAAACCATCATGGCTATTTTCATGGTGCAGGGGGTGGCGGTCGGTGTCATCGGCATTGCCCTGGGGGCACTGGTGGGTATCGGCATCAGCCTCAATTTCACGCCGCTGGCCTCATTATTGGAACGTACCCTGATGCCTGGCGATGTCTACCTGCTGACCTCATTGCCGGCGCGCTTGCAGTGGGGCGATGTGGGCCTGATCTGCGTCAGTGCCCTGGTCATCAGTTTCCTGGCCACCCTGTATCCGGCCTACCGGGCCTCCCGAATTCAACCCGCGGAAGTATTGCGCTATGAGTGATACCTTGATGCCAGTGGTCCTGAGTTGTCAGGGCCTGAACAAGATCTACCGTCAGGGCGAACATGAACTGCATGTGCTCAGGGATGTGGACTTTGCCATCCATGCCGGGGAACGGGTGGCCATCATCGGCGCTTCCGGCTCCGGCAAGACCACGCTGTTGAACCTGCTGGGCGGTATCGACACTGCCAGCAGTGGCCGGGTGGTGATAGGTGATCAGGACATCTCCACCTTGCCGCCCAAGGTCCTTGACCAGGTTCGCAACCGTACCCTGGGTTTCGTGTATCAGTTTCACCACTTGCTGGGGGAGTTCACTGCCCTGGAAAACGTCGCCATGCCCTTGATCATCGCCCGTGTTGATTTTCAGGAAAGCCTGCGCCGGGCAGGCGCTATCCTGGCACGGGTGGGCCTGGCGGAACGTGCTGAACACAAGCCGGCGCAACTTTCCGGGGGCGAACGCCAACGGGTGGCCATTGCCCGTGCCTTGGTGAATCAGCCCGCCTGTGTGCTGATGGACGAGCCCACCGGCAACCTCGACCGCCATACCGCGGAGTCCATTCATCAATTGATGAGTGAACTCAATCGCAGCCTCGCCACCAGCTTCATCATCGTCACCCACGACCATCAGCTGGCGCGCCAGATGGATCGCATTCTGGCTCTGGACAATGGCACCCTGGTGCCTTACCGGGAAGAAGTGGATGCCTAGATCGCTGCCCCTGTACATCGGCCGCCGCTATGCTTCCCTGCAAAGCCGGGGCTTTCTGGTGGGCTTCATCTCCACCTTGTCGGTACTGGGTCTGAGCGTGGGCGTGGCGATTCTCATCACCGTGCTGTCGGTGATGAATGGCTTTGACCGCGAACTGCGCGAGAAGGTGTTGGGCATGGTGCCGCATCTGACCATTTCCAGCCCACGTAATGAGAGCCTGCTCAGTGCCGCTGACTGGGAGCTGTTGCAGGCCATCATCGACAGCCGTCCCGGGGTCACCGGCTCGGCACCCATGGTAAACCTGCAGGGCATGCTATTGGCCAATGGCGCCAGCAAGGGCATCGTGCTCAATGGCATTGATCCAGATCGGGAACGTTCGGTATCCATCATCGAGAGTTTCATCAATGCCGGTGGCATCGACGGTCTGGTGGCGGGAGAGTTCGGCATTCTGGTGGGGGAGGGATTGGCCCGCCAACTCCAGCTAGGGGTGGGTGACAGCGTGACCCTGGCCTCGACCCAGGTGCCCATTACCCCGATGGGGGAATTCGTGCGCCGCAAGAACTTCACGGTGGCGGGGATTTTCCGGGTGGGCTCGCAGTTGGACAGCAACCTGGCCATCGTCCACATGGCGGATGCTCAGCTTCTGTACCGCATGGGCCAGAGTGTGCATGGGGTCAGGGTGCAAGTGGAGGACCTGTTCGCGGTGGGTCGCGTTGCCCTGGAAATCCGCGAGGCCCTGCCTCGTAACTTTGTCTACGCCGACTGGGCCAATGATTTTGGTGCCATCTATGAAAACATCCGCCTTTCCAAGACCCTGGTGGGCCTGTTGTTGTTTCTGCTGGTGGCGGTGGCAGCCTTCAACGTGGTGGTGAGCCTGATCATGGTGGTGAAGGACAAGCAGGGGGATATCGCCATTCTACGGGCCATGGGGACCTCGCTCGGCACCATTCGCCATATTTTCCTGGTACAGGGCTTCATTATTGGCCTGATTGGCACCGGTATTGGCTTGGGCTTGGGCGTGCTGCTGTCATTGACCGTGAGCGACATCGTGGCCTGGCTGGAATCTGTGTTCAATATCGAATTTCTCAGCGCGGATATTTATCCGGTCAACTATCTGCCGTCGCAGATTCAGTACGGGGATCTGATCCTGGTATGTGGCGCCTCCCTGCTGCTGAGCCTGTTGGCGACCCTCTATCCTGCTTTCACCGCCGCCAGGGTGCGGCCGGCGGAAGCCCTTCGTTACGAGTAGTTGGCTCTAGCTAGCGATAGTCAGTTGTATCCCGAATTTGCAGCAATGTCACACGTTGTTTGTTTATACCTGAATCTGGAAGGGTTGACGGAAACGAGAAGCGCGAGTTAATCGCGCCGCAAGGAGGAGCGGATGACGAACAAGGTTAATCCGGAGAAGTAGGACACTGCCCGTGTCGCTAGGGGAAACTGCGCAGGCTTTTAGTGCAAGCGTGTACGGAGGACTAAGTCAGCCTAAGCTAGGCGTGCAAGGAATCCGTCAGGCGTCTCGCAAGCGAAAATCTTAACGGAAAAAAGGCCGCCGGGGAATGACGGCCGGACGGAGCGTCAGTCGCCGAAGCGTCGCGCTAGCATTTCCTGCTTAGTCGCCTCTTTGAGAACCTTGTGCGAGACCACCATGGCGGAGACTATGAAGAAAGAAACGAACACGGCACAAGCGAAGCGGAAAGAGCCTATCGGCTTCTGCCTGACGTGCGAGCGGGCCTCCATGTCCCACGGCTGGGTGCCGTCGCGGCGTTTCCACGCCATGAATGCCCCGAAGATTTGGAGGAAGGGCAGGAAGAAAGTGAAGTAAAGGCCAGATTTGAGATAGGCCCATCCGCGCCGAGCGGCCTCCTTCCAAGTCAAGGGTCTGTCGTCGTCGACGCTGCGGACTTGCAATCCGAAGAGCATCTTTCCGGGGGTGGCTCCGTGCTTGGAAACGAAGAACGCCTCGTAGAAAAAGGCCATGAGACAGATGAGTGTCATGCCGGCCAACAGGTCGAGTAGCACGCCGAACGTGCCGCCGACGTTTGAGCGGATGTCGGGGATGAAAGCTCCGGGGACGCTGCCTAGCATCCAGCACAGGGGCAGATCGAAACACCGGGCCCAGAACCTAGGCCAGAATGTCGCGGGACTCCAAGGAACTCTTGCCGATTCGCACTTTGGCTGCTCCGCTACCTGTGCAATGATCGCCTCCGTCGGAGACGGAGCCAACTCGGCAGGGGAAGATGCGCCTTCCGTCGCAGGAGGGCGAGCCGCAGTCATGGCAGGGCCTGATGATTTTCCGAACCCCTCGGCCACCCACAGGAATGTCGCCCTTCCATACACGATCGATGCGGACGCGCATCCCAAGGCGACAAGTCCAGCAATGATGGATTCTTCCACATATACCCCGTCGTGAAGCCATAACCCAAATACGACGAGGGGCGCCACCGCGGATGCGACCAGCGACAGTCGGCGCCATCCCACATGAGGTTCCAAGACGAGGCGGCGGGCGATGTCCCATACGAGGAACAACAGGACCGTCAATGCGAACATTCCAGCCGGAACTATAGGGGGGTGCATCCCGCGGGTTTCCAAGGCGTATTCCATGAGCGACGCCGGCTCGCCGACTCCCATGAGAAGAATGGGGAATGCCCCCGGCGCGAAACTTCTTATTGCAGGGCAATCGCTGCCCCTGACAATGTCAAGCAACTCCGTCTTTCTGGCCTCCTCCGCGGCCATGCATTTGCTGTATTCGGAGAAGTCGCTGTCCAAGTGGCAGCGACCTTTCTCGATGGCTAAGTATTCGGCTTCGACAGTATCGAATAGATTTTCGCAGTGTTCCTTCTTCCCAGAGCCCCATTTCGCATAGTAGTCATTTTGCGCCGCCTGCCAACCATCGATCGATGCGAGGACCAGAATTCCATACGCTGCGATAACAACAAGAAACGACGTCGTCCCGCAGATTGCAAGGCGACGAGAGAAGGAAGACATTAAGAACGAGCGCATGCGATCATAGTAGTGCGTAGGCTGCCGACGGTCAAAGAGTTTTCCTGTCTATTCAGTCCAAGCGGCCGTCATGTTTTGAGAGGTCCATTTACCGTATTAGCACTAAATTTATGATATAGCCTTTGAATTTGTCTATCACGGCCTGTGCCAGGCGGTGGCCTTGACGCAATGTGAGTCCAGCGCTGATAGGGTCCCGGCGCGCAAGGCTCTGCTTAATCTCTATGATGGCTTGCGGGTGCGGCAGGACCAGCGCTGGTGCCGACCTTTTGCCGAACAAGAACAAGTGCCGCCATCCTTCCATGCTGCCTGCGCTGGATTTCATGATTGGCTGGAATGACCGTCTCAGTCTCTGCAACATCCAGAATTTATTCTGGCCCTCATTATTGGCGGCCGCTTTGGCGTCAGCAATGAGCAGTGGGCCTTGTTCACTGCCACTGACACCAAGCACCTGATGGTGATTTCGTGCCTGCATGTGGACTTGGGCGTGCTGCTGTCATTGACCGTGAGCGACATCGTGGCCTGGCTGGAATCTGTGTTCAATATCGAATTTCTCAGCGCGGATATTTATCCGGTCAACTATCTGCCGTCGCAGATTCAGTACGGG
>JBJHAY010000149.1:0-8553 GCA_050485205.1 Gammaproteobacteria bacterium | reverse complement strand
ACATCAATCCGGTTCGAACCACGGAGCCGATCGCTGGCTGCATCAGTTTTCCGCGTCTGTCGCGGCAATGAACCTGCAATCAAAAGATAGGAGAATTCCACAGTGGATGCCATTCATGCCCTGCATCATCGTACTTCCTCGCCCAGACTGGTGGAGCCAGCGCCCCAAGGAGATGACTTGCGCAAGATCTGTCAGGCGGCCCTGAGAGCTCCCGATCATGGCATGCTTCGACCTTGGCGCTTCCTGGTGGTTCAGGGAGACGCCAGGGAAAAGCTCGGCAAGCTGTTCGTGGAATGCCGCGAACCTGCCGACGAGGCTGGGGTTCGCAAATTGCTGGATGCTCCCATGCGCGCCCCCATGATCATCATTGCCGTGGCCAGCATTACCGAGAATCACAAGGTGCCTGCCATCGAGCAAATCTGCTCCGCCGCCGCCGCCGTGTCCAACATGGGCCTGGCTGCTTTCGCCCTTGGCTATGGGGCGATCTGGAAGACCGGTGGCGTGACTTATGATGAAAAGGTCAAGGCGGCCCTGGGAATCGAAGCAAAGGACCAGATCGTGGCTTACCTCTATCTGGGCACCCCGACCCTCAAGGAACGGCCAGTGCCGGAAATCAAGCTTGAAGATTACTTTCAGGATTGGGCTTGAGGTACGTTCAGGGGCCAATGGACGCAACCTGGCGAATTGTTTTGCCAGGGCCGCATCCCAATGGCGGGGCGGTGTTTTTGCTTGAATTTAATGAGTCCTTCGGCTAAAGTGTCGCGCTTCCCGGCCCAGTACTGCCGGGGCTTGTAACGGTGAGGTGTCCGAGTGGTTGAAGGAGCACGCCTGGAAAGTGTGTATACGTTAATAGCGTATCGAGGGTTCGAATCCCTCCCTCACCGCCAGTTTGATTTGATTGATGTGCTGCAAGGCATTGTGGCAAGCGGCTGGCCATTGCCTGGTTGGCCATCGGCTCCGGTGAAGGGCAATGTGGGGTAGCTGGCACGCTGCTTTGAGCTCGTACCATATTGGTTTTTCGGCACCGAATAAGTATAGTGTGCACCTGTAGTAGGTATGTCTGGAGCGTGAGAGTGGCTGGTGACGGCGTGATCTGATCATCCTCTCGTATCCCATAAAAACAACAATCAATAAAACAAAGCAACAACAACATAAAATCATCAAGGGGGAAACAATGACAAACCCACGGTTTGGCTCATTTGCTCGTCGTGCTCTCGCACTTTCCATCACCGCCGCCACCTCTCTGGGCATGCAAGCCCAGGCTCAGCAGGAAACACTCGAAGAAATCAATATCACCGGTTCCCGTATCCGTGCCACCACCGGCATGGCCACGCCGGTGCCGGTCACGGCCGTGACACTTGATGAACTGCGGGATTTCGCTCCTGAAGCCACCGTGGCGGAGCAGTTGGATCAGTTACCGCAGTTTTTCCAAACTTCCACCGCGCAGCGTGGTGGCGTCATCTCCGGTTCCTCGGGCGGCAGCTTCCTCAACATGCGCGGCATGGGTGGCAACCGCACCCTGGTGTTGATGAATGGCTCCAGGGTGGTGCCCAATGACCGCAGCAGCCAGGTCAACGTGGACGTGTTTCCCATGGCCCTGGTGCGCGACATCGAAGTTGTGACAGGTGGTGCCTCCGCGGCCTATGGCGCTGACGCGCTCACTGGCGTAGTGAACTTTGTGCTCGACCGTGAGTTCGAGGGACTCAAGATCAACGCCTCAAGTGGTGTCTCGGAATACGGAGATGGCCATAACTGGAATGCCTCTATCGCTGGCGGTAAGCGCCTGGGAGACCGTCTGCATGTGATCGGCTCCCTCGAAGGCCGTAAAATCCATCAAATCAACCGTGACATGAGTGCTGCCAGCGGCCAATGGAACAGCTTCCGCCGCTGGGGGCACGTCACCAACCCAGCCTGGAGCCCCAACGATCCCCCCGGCACCAACCCCCAGCGTTTGACCCTGCCCAATGTGCACTCCACGGCACACACCCCTCAGGGCCTGATCAATGTGCCGGGTTCCGCGCTTCATCGCCATACCTTCCTGGAGGATGGCAGCGGTGTCAGACCTTTCGTACTGGGCGATGTCGTGAGTCTGGGTGGTCCTGGCAGCACCCAGTCCCAGTCAGGTGGTCCAGAAGCCTTCATGGCTGACCTCTCCTTCCCGGCAGGTCCCACTGGCAACGAAGTAATCCAGCAGAGCGCTTTCGGTGCTTTCAAATTCGATGCCACTGATCGCCTGCAATTCCACGGCCAGGTGATGCTGGGAGATACCCAGTCCAACTTCTACAACCGCCGCGGCATGCCTCACCTGCAAACCCCCTGGCAGGCCACCATTTTTTCCGGCAACCCTTTCCTGCCCGAAAGTGTGCAGTCCATCATGAACGCTGAGGGACGCAGCTCCATCAGGGTAGAAAAGTTGGGCCAGCCACTTGGCGTAAATGACTTCAACTTTGAAGAGCACGACAAGAACCGTTTCAAGATGTACTCGGTATCCGGTGGCTTCGAATTTGATATCAACAACAACTGGCGCCTGAATGGCTCCTTTGAAAAGGGGAAAACCGACAGACGCTCCGTGATATATGATGAAGTGCGGATTGATCGTCTGTTCCTGGCAATGGACGCGGTTCGTCATCCTGATACCGGCGCCATCATGTGTAATGTACAACTGTACAATCCTACCCAGGCCCAACTTGCCGCGTCAGTGGCGGACAGGGTGGTAAGAGGGCAGCAAGGAGATTTGGTTCTGCCTTCTCCGGTAGGCCTGGACAACAGCATTCGGGATTGTGTGCCCTTGAACATTCTGGGTTCCGGTAATGCCTCCCAAGCAGCCATCGACTATATCAAGGATGACAAAATCGGGGTTACCGAGGTGCGTCAGGAGTTTGCCGAGTTGTTGCTGACCGGCGACCTGCATCAGGGCTGGGGTCCTGGGCCCATCTCGCTGGCCACTGGTCTCACCTGGCGTGAGGCATCATTCTCCCAGTGGTTTGAAACCAATGGCGAGCATCACCTGGACGGGCCGCCCATCAATGTGCCATCCCTGGGTATTCGGGGTATTGCCGCCGGCTATGATGCCAGCACTGCTCACTTTATGTTTGGTGGTGTGCCGGTTATCAGTGGTGACTTCAATGTCTGGGAAGCATTTGCCGAATTGAATGTCCCGGTCTGGGAGTCCGGCTCCGGTAACCAACGGCTTGATTTCAACATTGCGGGCCGCACATCCGATTATTCACGCAGCGGCAGCATTCAGAGCTGGAAGGCAGGTGCAAGCTTGGAAGTGCATCAGGATCTGCGTTTCAGGGCAACCTTCTCCCGCGACGTTCGTGAACCGAGCTTTTCTGAGTTGTTCGATTTCCAGGGCACGGCCGGTCAGATCGAAGATCCTCAGCTCAGTGGGGCTCTCTATCAGATCACCCTGGTCAACGGCGGCAACCCCGACCTGAATCCAGAGGAAGCTGACACCAAGACCATCGGCTTCGTTTATCAGCCCACGTTTGCCCCCTGGGTCACTGGTTTCCAGTTGTCCGTGGACTGGTATGACATTCAGATCGATGGCTTGGTCGGCTCGTTGGGTCAGCAGCGTATCGTCAATGAGTGCCATGAAGGACAGCAGTTCCTGTGTGCGCAAATATTGCGAGATCCAGTGAGTGGTCTGGTTTCCAGGGTCGACAACGTATTCCTGAACATCAACGAAGCACGTGTCAGGGGCATCGACATGGAAGCCATGTACCGGATGGAGCCCAACTTCTTCTCCGGTCAAAGCGAAAGTTTCATGATCCGCGTTCTCGGTGGTTATCTGCAGGAAAACTCCACCACCAACTTCGGAGCTTCTCCGGTGGAAAGGGCTGGGGCATCTGGCAGGCCGGCAATTTCGGCCACGGCCACGGCGGATTATCGTGTCGGTCCCTACGGCTTCCAGTGGCGTACCCGCTACTACGATTCCGTGCTGCTCAATAACCTGTGGGTACAGGGTATTGATGTGGACGACAACACCATCGCCTCCAACACGGTACACAACGCTGCATTCTCCTACAACGGGGAAACCAATTCGGGTGCCACCTGGCGCCTGGCTTTCAACATCACCAACGTGTTTGACAAGGAGCCGCCAAGAGTTGCCAGCTTCAACTCGCGCTTTGGCATCCAGACGGTCAGCAATGAGTATGATGTGTTTGGACGCCGTTATCAGTTGACCATGAATTACAATTTCTGATCAACTCGTGGGCACAGGGATGTGCCACCAACACTGAATTGGTAAGACAAATCCGCAATAAAAAAAGAGGCCGGTCCGGAGAAAAATCACATACTGACTCAGATATGTGCTTTTATCTCCTGACCGGCCTTTAGCGCTGCTGTTGCACTGTGCCGATCCCTGAACCTCATGTGTTTTGGTTCGGGCGATCAAAAATTGAAAAACTATGCAGTTTTGTTCCAGGTGAAATCCTGGCTTTCTTCTTCCTGTGCTTCATCCAGCCACTGTTGCATGTGGGGCGAGTCCAACAGCATCCTCAGGTACTCCCGTGTCTTGCTATTCAATTGCGCACCATAATTGGTGAGACTGATGGCAAATGGAGCCAGGAAGCAGTCCGCGATACTGAAGTCTCCGAACAGGTATTCGCCACCATCGCCATACTTGCGATGACAGCAAAAGATGATGGCATCAAGCCGGGCCACCAGGGGCTCCAGGTCTTCAGTAAGTTTCATCCTGCCGGTAAGCGAGCAATTCATTGGCCACTCCCGCTCAAGAAGGGAAAAATCGCCATGGAGTTCCGCCACGATGGAACGGGCGGCGTAGCGTTTTTTCAGATTCAAGGGCCAGGCTCTGCCTTCCAGGAAGGTCTCGGAGAGGTAGTCACAGATGGCCAGGGAGTCCCATATTTTCAGGTCGCCATGAATCAGAACCGGTACTTTCAGCGATGGTGACAGCAGACCCAGCTTTTCCGCGGTGTCGGTCTGATAGAGCTTGATGGGAATTTCCTCGAACAACAAGCCGGATTCCTTCAGCAACAACCATGCCCGGAGTGAACTGCTGGAAAAATTCCTATTGCCGGTGACAAGTTGCAAAGTGTTCATTCCTGGCCTCCAATCATGCGCTGGAAATTGCCTTGGATTTGGCGTTGATGCTATTTAACACCTGCCTTCTTGCAAGATGAGGGGGCAATAAAGGCCTCGCAGTGATCAAATATGGCAAAAAAATGGCTTTGCGCTTTGGGACTCAGACAGTACAGTCTGGCGGATAGAACCGCTATATCATTGCCGGGTAAGCTAGGGGGGTACTTGCCGTGACTGAAGCCCCATTGACGACATGATGAGTTGCCATGAGTAGACGTATCGCCATCGTGGAAGACGAGGCTGCAATCCGCGAGAACTATGCCGACGTGCTGCGCAAGCAGGGTTATGAGGTGCAGACATTTCCCAATCGGGGCAAGGCCATGGCGGCTTTTGAGCTGCGCCTGCCGGATCTGGCCATCATCGACATTGGCCTGGAAGAAGAAATCGATGGCGGATTCAAACTCTGCCAGTCCTTGCGCTCGGTTTCGGAAACCCTGCCGATCATCTTTCTCACTGCCCGCGACAATGACTTTGACACCGTCAGTGGCTTGAGAATGGGAGCCGATGACTACCTGACCAAGGATATCAGCCTGCCTCACCTTACCGCGCGGATTGCCGCTCTGTTCCGGCGCTTGGATGTCATCGACCAGCCCACTTCACCGGATAATCTGTTGCAACGGGGGGAGCTGTCCATGGATCTGAGCCGCCTGACGGTCAGCTGGAAGGGCAGGCCGGTGCCGTTGACCGTGACCGAGTTCTGGATGCTGCATGCCCTGGTGAAGTATCCGGGGCACGTGAAAACCCGGGACAACTTGATGCAGGAGTCCAAGATATATGTGGATAACAGCACCATTACTTCCCATGTGAAGCGGATCCGCAAGAAATTCATGCAGGAGGATGAAGCCTTCGACTGCATCGACACGGTCTATGGCATGGGATACCGCTGGAATTGTTGAAGGTGGGAGTTCCTGCCGGCAACGACTGGCATTCACAGAGTTCGGGAGTGAAACAGCATGAAGGGCAGGTTTGGGATACGGGCCAAGCTGGTATGCATGTCCAGTGTACTGCTGGTGATCCCCTGGCTGGGATACCAGTATATTCTGGAAATGGAGCAATACCTGAGCCGCGGCCAGGAACAGACCGTGTTGGGCACGGCCCAGGCGCTTGCCACGGCCCTGAGTGAACGGCCGGAATTATTCAATGAAAGCCTCTTCAGCCGTGCCAGGCAGGCCCAGGATCTGTACGTCTATCCCATCTTCTACCCACTGGAGATCGATGATGGCAACCTGCTTGATTGGCGGGATTACCAGCAGTACGAACAACTGTACCGGGAAGGGACGTCGTTCCCGAATCCCCAGAACCAATACACCAGCTTCCGCGGCGCCCTCAATCCCGGCGATGAATTGAGCTTTCAACACATGGTAGGGGAGTACAACCGCTTCCTCTACGCCTATTTCAAGGTCAAGGACCGGCACGTGGTGCTGAGGGACCGCGATGGCCTGCGGGTTGACCGCAGCGACTCGCTGCGTATTTCCATGATCAACCGCAATGGTGTTTTCGAACGCTATGTGATCGCTCCCTACCAGAATGAGTATATCTATCCCTACCGCATTGCCACTGATATCACCGATATTTCTTCCCTGGAATACGAGCCCCGCATCACTGGCCGCTGGAGCCTGACCCCGGATGGCTATGAAATCGAATTGCGCATGCCCCTGGAAATGGTGGGGGAGCAGTTGGGCATGGCCATTTATGACGTGGATGACCCGCAAACCCGGGCGGTGGCGGCCATTGTCGCCACCTCTGGCATCAACAGCCCGGAGCAATTGGGCACCTTGCGGCGTCCAACCCCGGAGATCGACCGTATTGTGGCTGGCATGGGGCATACCAACTCCCGGATCCAGGTCGTCAACAACGACCAACGGGTGTTGTTGAGCGTGGGGGATATCCAGACCGCCAGCGGTTTGAGCCTGGTGGAGGACATCGGCATGTGGCGCGGCGGCGTCTGGAACTGGATTGAAGGCAATATCCTGCATCCGCTCTATTACAGAGTGTTGACCAAGCCCACCAGCAGCTTCATCGACGACCTTTATCAGCTTGGAACCCTGGAGGGTGATCATGTGGAGGCAGCCTTGCTGGGGCAGCCCAGAACCCGCTTCAGAACCCTGGGCGACAGCGAAACCCGGATTCTGGAGGCGGCCTATCCCATCGTGGCCGCGGGGGAGGTGATGGGAGCCGTGGTGGTGGACCAGAACATGAACGGCATCCGCACTTTCCGCAACCAGGCCCTGGAGACACTTTTCGACACCATGTTAGGCATCCTGGCGGTGGTGATTGCGCTCTCGCTCTGGTTTGCCTCCAGCCTTTCGGGGCGTATCAGGGCCTTGCGCAACCAGGCGGAGAAGATCATTGATGACCGGGGGCGTTTAAGCAATACCATCGTCCCCTTTCGTAGCGCCGACGAAATTGGCGACCTTTCCCGGAGTTTTGCGAATATTGTCGAGCGTTTGGGGCAATATACCCACTACTTGGAAAACATGTCGTCACGCCTGTCCCATGAGCTGAGAACCCCCGTGACGGTAGTGCGCTCCTCCCTGGAGAATCTGGGCATGGTAAATCAGGAACCTGAGTCCCAGGTCTATATTCAGCGGGCCGGCGAAGGTATCAACCGCCTCAATCTGATTCTGACCAATATGAGCGAGGCATCGCGTCTCGAGCAGATCCTGCAGCCTTCAGACAAGGAAAAAACCGACCTCAGCAAAGTGATTGCAGGTTGCATGGCGGGTTACGCCCAGGCATACCCTCAGGCCAACTTCATCAATAAAATCAGCCAGAATCCGGTCATCATTATGGGCGTTGCGGATTATATTGCCCAACTCATGGACAAGCTGATTGCCAATGCCGTGGAATTCTCCTATCCCGGACAGCCCATTGCAGTAGACTGTTTCCAAGAGAAGGGCGAGGCGGTGGTAACGGTGAAAAACCATGGGCCGTACTTGAATGAGTCGATGAAAGACCGCATTTTCGACTCAATGGTATCGGTGCGGCCGGAAGGTAAGCAAACCCAGCCCCACTTGGGCATGGGGCTGCATATAGCCCGCATGATTGCCGAGTTCCATGGTGGCTATATCCATGCCGATAACCTGCGCGACGCGGAAGGAGTCATCGTTACGCTGAGAATACCCGTAAAAGGCTAAGCCCGGCACGATCTCTGTCCGGTTTGGCGCTGCCCGGGGCGGTAGTATCAGTATGCAAATAATTGTTGTACTGGTGCCGGAGCAAGTCTATTATCGCCGTGCATTTCGGGGGCGGGCCCCGAATGGATGATCCCACTGGCTTGCTGGCAGCAGCCTGTCAAGGGCTGGGATGATCCGCCAACCCGCAGAGCGCTTTCTCCCAAGGCTGAGTTTGTGAGGATTGAGACCCTATGAACATGATTCAGTCAGTCCCTGCCGAAGTCGAAGACAAGATCGACTCCCGCATCATCAAGGAAGATTATCGTAACTA
>JBJHAY010000148.1:0-8570 GCA_050485205.1 Gammaproteobacteria bacterium | reverse complement strand
CCCCAGGGCTCTGCCGCAGGGCATGATCATAGGCTTTCAGCAACTCGGGCAGGTAGGCTTCCATGCCACTGATGTGGGCACGAATCCCGGACAGAGGGGTCCTCATCTCATGGGCAATGTTGGCACTGAGGCTCTCCATGACCTGCATTTTTTCGGCGTGATCCATGGCGGTTTTTTGCATGACCTTTTCATAGATTCTGATTCGGTCCAGCACAATCGACAGTTGGTTGGCCAGATATTCAAACATTTGATAATCCAGACCGGCATAGCCACGACCTTCTCGTTGCCGGGAAACCAGGATCACACAGAGCAGGGTGCGACCTTGTGAAATCTTCACCAGCAGGCTGGTGTCGGTTTCTGTAAACACGGATTGTGATATCAAATTGCCATCATCCTTTACCAACACCGATGGCATCTCATGCAGGTTTTTTTCAAACTCTTGAGTCAGAAACTGATAGTGCCGCCCCGGATTCGGCCAAGGCTGTAATAGCATTCTGCCATCATCCTGTGAAGAGGCTTGCAGTGCTCCTTCAGGTCGGGACGAAATAAATTCTTTATTGATAAGGAAAATAACTTTCTTGACCGCGGCCTTGTCCCTGAGCACGTCACTGACCAGGGTAAGCACGTCGTCCACCTTGAAGAACTTATGGATCTTGGCATTCAACTCTATGAAAGCCGAGAAAATTTTCAGATCATTGCCTGCCCCGAAAGTGCCCGTGGCCTGCTCTATGGAACGTAACAAAGGTTCATAACCCAGCACCGCCAACATTGCCACGCCGACGACCAGTAACAACCCGACGTTGTCATCACCGCCCCACAGCCAATAAGCCAGGACAGCAATACTGGCGTACACCAGTAATAGGAAAAATTTATGACGCTTGATGAACATATTGCGTCTGCCCCCTTTCAGGCTGACAGGTCATCCTTAAAAATATTTTGCATGGCTGACGGCTGGTGTATACTCGACGGCAGTGCCGCCTACCAGGGATGACCGCAATGCTAGCCCGAAGCCCCGGCTTTTTGTTCTACCCGATTACGTTGCTCTGGAGCCTTTCCTATGGGGCTGTTGCCGGCGTCATCTACAAATTGATGGCTGTCTACGAAAACTGGGTGGCAATCAACCGCATGCAGGTCAGACTCTGGAAAAAATACCCCCAGCGCAGCTACCAGCAATACATTTCCAATCTTTGGGCCGCACAGATTCGCGGAACCCCGGTGGAACTCGCGCAGTATACAAGAGAGCAACTGGAAAAAACTTATCCGGCAGAACCTTTTCCCATCATGCGACTGGCCACCAATACCGTATTCATGCTATTTATCGCACCATTCGTTGCCCTCAGCGGCCTGGTGGATGGACCACTGTTCGTGTACAGGAATGCGCTTGCCGCCCGCAGACGCGGCTTTGAACAAAGTTGACAGGATGTTAGACGACCAATGATGGCAAACTGATATCACTATGGGAATTTTCAGCAGCAAAAAAAATACCGAGGATGACCGCCCCTTGGTATTGGTGGTCGAGGACAACGAGCGACAGTCGAAACTGATCACCCAGATCATCAATGAAACCGGACTCTACCGGGCATTGACCGCCTACAATGGCCATGATGCCTTCGAAATCCTGTCCATGCACCAGCGCGGCTTCGACTTTCTGACCAACAAGATCTCCTGCATTCTGCTGGATTGGCAGATGCCAAAAATGCACGGTGAGAAGTTCCTTACCCTGCTGCGGGAAAAAGAAAACAAAAGCCCTTTCAAGCGCCACATCCCAGTGGTCATTATTTCCGCCTACGGTGACAGTGAGCGACGCATGCTGGCCGAGGACTCAACACTGGGCCTGGCATCCGCCTATCTCCTCAAGCCCTTCGACGAGCTGGAATTGCTCAACATCCTCAAACGCATCGTGATCAACAAGGAAGCTGAAATTCTGCGCGAACTGTTGGTTGAGCAGCGTTCCCGCTGGATCGAGGAATTCAGGCGCCAGTCAGGCCGCTGACCTGCCATTGCGGTCTTCCTCTCCCATCACTTCCTGGCGTTTCACCTGATCGCTTTCCAACTCTCCCAAGGGCAGCGTGATGGTAAATATGGTGCCAACTCCCTGCTCGCTGACGAAGTTTACTGTGCCCCGGTGCTCAGTGACGATGCGATTGACGATGGTCAGACCCCAACCGCGCCCAGCGGTGGAATTGCCTACCTCGGTTTCATGACCACTGAAATAGGGCTCCCACACCTTGGAACGGAGGTGCTCGGGTATGCCCACCCCACTGTCCTCAATCTCTATTGCCAGCCCGTTGCCTTGCCGCTTGGTGCGCATCACCAGACTTCCCCCGCTGGGCATTGCGTCCATGGCATTGTGAATCAGGTTGGTCACCGCCACCTGCAAATCACTGAATATTCCACGTATCAGTGGCATCGGCATCAACTCCAGACGCAAGTCGAAGCGGTTTTCATCCACCAACCGGGCACAACGGCGCATTACATCGTTCAGATCGAAAGTGCTGAAACGGTCATCCGAGGCCTTGGACACATCGGTAATGGTGAGAGTTTCCTCGACGATCTCCAGCGCGCGGCTGATTTCCTCCACCGCCACCTTCCTGTATGCATCCACATCCTCCAGGGTTCTGATACGGCCGATGCCGAGCTGGATGATGTTCAAGGGAGTTCTGATTTCATGATGGCATTGCCGGGTGGCATGCACGATGGACTCGATTTTCTGGGCACGAATCAACTGGATCTCGGCCTCATGCAGTCGCTGGCGGTTCTCGAAGTACAGCTTTTCCAGCTTCTCGATGGGGGTGAGGCGATACAGAATTGCACTCATGTAATTGATCAAACTTTGGAAAAAGCGCATGTCGCGCTCAAGATAGAATTCCTGACTGCTCTTTTCTCCCAGCACGATGACTCCCTCCAGATGCTCGGGAGAATGCATGGGCAACAGAACGCAGCGACGCCCCTTCCGGAACCCCAGTGTCTCAAGATAACGTCTCGCTTCCGGCTCACAGTCTTCCAGATATTGTGGCCTGACCGTTTCCCGGCACTGTTCAATCAAGACATTGATGTCTTGCTGGCCTCCTGGACCGAAACGGGCCTGATCATCGCTGATCATGTAGTGTGAGAGCTTGTCATCCTCGCTCCTGACAGCCAGCACCAGGCGGCTTTTCTCGATTTGCAGCACTTCGTCAAGCAAGCGGTCTACGGTTCTGAAAATGGCAAGCCGGTTCTTTTCAGTGGTGATGCGTTCAGAAAGAGAGGCAATGACGTCCTCTGGGTCATACCAGCTGCGCACAAACTTGCGCCGCGCCGTGGTCAACAGAAAGTTCTGTACCGGCGCGGCCACAATGCCCCAGATCATACCCATCATCATCATGGCGGTCAGATGCAGCCATTCAATCTGTTCGGTCAGGGTATGCACAATGCCAAAGCTGGCCGCAATCATAGCCAGGGTAAGTAACCAGGCATTGCGTTTGTTGATGATTACCGTCACGTCCATGAATTCATGCTTGGTGATCACATAGGCAAAGACAAGGGCCGGCAAGGTGCCGCTGAATCTGCCAATATCCAGAAGCCGGTATTCACCCATGATGGGCAGCACCACATTGAATAGCAGGGCAATGCCGGCAAACAGGCCCATGCCCGTGAAGAGATGACGAACCCGCGCGCGGTATTCGGGAAAATCCCTGTGCGCCAGAAACAGGTAACTCAGCATGCCCACCACCAGAGCCAGCAGATACAAGCCGTACAGAGCAAAGCCGAGCGGGTTATCCTGGTATTGGATGACGCCCTCTATCCGTTGCGCCGTGCTGACCCCATCAGTGAAGAGCAACGCAAGGCTCAAGCCCATGAAACCCGCAAGAGCTGGCACAGTGACACGCCAATGGCCCGCGCGCAACCTGGGGTATGCCGAGCAGAACATCAGCATGCCGTTGACGAAGACCATGACGAAGATCAGTTGCATCCTTGACACCAAATCCACGTCGATCCGTGATGGCACTGCCTCCTTCAGGAAAATGCTGACATTCCATGCCGCCAGGCCGAGATTGAAGATCAGCAGATATAGCCGCTGCCTGTCCTGCTTCCTCAGGAACAGGTAAGTTCCGAGGCCGAGCAGGAAGGCGGCATTCACCAGATAAAGATAAGTCATTGTGCTGTTTCACACCCTCCAGGGTCACTGACATAAGTAGCGACTGATGTTGGAGAGAATCATGTGTTGACTCTTTCGCTTGCTGCCACCCAACAGGCCATTGAGAAGATTGATGGCATACTTGATGCTGCCCTGCATCAGCAGCAACCCATCCACCATGAAAAATTGCAGCGGAACAAAGCCCACTCCAAGGCTCCACTTGAAGGCCTTGCTGGTGATTTTGGTGCGGAAAAACACCACGTTGCACTCCATATCCTGTGCCTTGTTGAAAATCGGCAGGCACAGAAAGGGAGCCTTGTCCTGACGATATTCCTTGATTACACCCAGCTCCCTGATGGTGATGAAACTCTTCTTCTTGCCTACCTCGTTGAGCCAGTACTTGGCCACTTCGACGCTTTCATGACGCTTGAGCTGGGAGGAGGAAAACGGTGCATTGCCCTGGGTGAGACTATTACTGTCGATGATAAAGGCCCAGCAAAAGCCAATTACCCTGTTATGGCGAAACAATAAACTCACCACTGGCATACGGTCAGGGTCCGGTTGCAGGCAGGATTTGATTTCACGCAGGGCAGACTGTGTCGTCCAGTTCTCACCCCAGCTTTCATTGAACACATCCCTGTAGCAGTTTGCCAAATCCACCAACACGGCATCGTCCATCATGGCGACCTGGGCGCCGGTATAAAACTCGATTCGAAATTCTTTACCACTTTGCTGCGCCAGGGTCTTGTTCAATTGCCCAAGCCTGAGATCATCCTCCGAAGGGTCGAAAGCGGGATACAGGTGATTGATACCGGGAAGGTATGAAGTTCCGACAGGCAGTTTTACCGCGGCATTGTTTTGAAAGTACGGCATGGATTCCCTCCAATGGTTGGATAATCTATAAGTAACCCGCCGATCAAAACGCTCTTCCTGAGTGATCAATCAGCCTGTCTTGGGTGAAACCGCCATATTCAGCGGTATCTCGCGTGGTTGCCGGCACCAGCCGGCAGCGGCACATCCCAGTGACGCTTTGCTCTCAGGTAATACTCGCCCCTCGCTATATCGCCATCATCCGACCCAAGGGTGGAAGCACCGACATGGAAGAAGATTGGTGAAATTCCCGGGCGAACTTCTTCCTGCCCTCAATCCTGTCACGACAGGCTGAAAGCTGCAACTATCCTTGGTGGGAACCACTAGCGGTTTTGATGTCATCTACAAGCCTGAACCGACCACCAGCAGGATATCAAGTTGCGGTGGATGACTTTTAAATCATTCATTAAGGAATGTGAATGCCAGTATATTGCACCGTGATTACCACGCAGTCGCCAGGCACGGCCGCTGCGCGCTGTCGCCACACGCTCACAACATACTGAAAAAATAGATCATTTTCCACCACGACCGCACGCCAACACGGCAGTGCCGGAAATGCTGCTTTCGGTGGTTTCGTGGGTTAAAGCGTGTACTCGAGGGAAAGGCCAAAGCTGCGGGGCTCTCCGAACAGATCAATAAAACCGCGCAAGCCGTCACCCTTGATTCTATTGCGATAGCGCTTGTCGAGCATGTTCCTGCTCCACAAGGCGGCGCTCCACTGTCCCTGCCTTGGCGTCAATCTGATCTGGCCATTGAGCAGGCCATATCCCGGCAAGTGATTGACCGCCTGCTCGGCGGCAGTTCCCAGAAAACCAGACAATTCGGTACGGTAGTGGTAATTCAGATTCATCAACAGCACATGATCACTGGCCAAGGTCTTCTCAAAATTGCCATGGATGGCGCCATTCCAGCGCGGCGCAAAGGGCCTTCTGCCCTGTATTGATATCAAACTGCCATCAACGGTTCGGGTTGTCATGCCGCTGTCAAGGAAGCGCGCATCCAGGTAGCCGAGGTTGGCCGCCAGGCTGGCTGACTGGGTAATGCTCCAGAACAGCTCCATTTCGGCTCCTTGGTGGCGAGCATCGCCCTGATTGCGCAACACGTCTATCAAGGTGCCCGTGAGCGCGTTCAATTCAGTGACGAAGCCCTGCACATCCCGGTAGTCGTAATGAAACATGGCACCGTTCAGGCGCAGACCCAATGCTTCCCAATCCTTCTTGAAACCTGCTTCATAGGAGGTGAGCTTTTCCTCTTGATAAGGGTTCACCTGATCTGGGATATCCGGAAAGCCTCCGTAAAAACCACCGGTTTTGAAACCATGACCATAGGCTACATACAACAGCAGGTCGTCAGTGGCCTGCCAGTCCATGCCAAGCCGGCCCGATACCCGGCTGTCAAGAGAGTATTCCCGGCGCAAACCCTGGTAGACAAAAACCGGTGGTTGCACCGGCTCGAAAAGACTGCCGTTCTTGTACACCTTGGTTTCCCGCGTGTAACGCAAGGCAGCATTGAGACTGACACCACTGCCCAGGTCGTAGTCGACACTGCCATAAGCAGCGCTGGAGCGGGTATCCTGGTCATAGCCCAAGCGCCCCTGGCCAAAGCCGAGGGTATTGACCACCAGCAAATTGTCCCTGAAACGGAAGTCGCGGGATTCCTTGAAACGTTCGTCGCTGTAACTCAAACCCAGCAACCACTGCAGCGGAGAGTCGCTATCGGAAGTCAGTCTGACTTCCTGTGATATCACTTTGATATCACTATCAGAGAAACGATGGGCGAATTCCCCAGGTGTCCCATCCAGGTCCAGATCGACGCCATAACGAAAACTATCCAGAGAGGAAATCGAAGTGAGGTTGGCACCGTTCAGATCAAGGGAGGCAATCAGGGTATTGCCATAATAATCATTGCGCTGCCGATTGATGGGATCGGACCAGACCCGTGAGGCATCTGGCGCCTGCGCGGCCACCGGGTCGGCATTGCCGCCGAACAAGCGCTTGGTGAATCCAGACCAGGTCAGACAATCCTGGTCCGCCCTGCCGCCATTCTGTACCGCGTCGCATAAAGTGCCAAAAGGCCCATAAAGCCCCACCGCGCGTCCAAGGGGAATTTCCGAATCATCACGGCCACCTTGCAGTTTCCAGTCCAGGCGCAGATTGTCACTCACTTGCCAGCCAAGCCAGGAACGCAAGTCCCAGAGATCCTTGCGACCATGGGCCGCGCCATCCACCAGGCTGCGTTGCCAGGCACTGTCACTGTTCACAAGCCTGCCGGAAACGCGCCAGGCGGCTGACTCCCCCAGACTTTTGTTGATGGCAGCCTCGGTGCCCAGGGTCCGCCAACGGCCATAGTCGACTCTGACATTGGCACTGTCCTCACCCAGTTGCGCGCGCCTGGTCTGCATCAATACCGCGCCGCCAGTGGTGTTGCGGCCATAGAGTCCGCCCTGGGGACCTTTCAGCACGGCCACCTGTTCGGTGTCGAACAGCGCACTGCCTCCCATGACGGTGGCAGTCTGATAAACCTCGTCCACGTAGACGGCGGCGGTGGGGGTATTGTTGGTATTGAAGTCCTGCAATCCCACGCCGCGGATTACCCAGGTGGGGATGGAAGCACTGCTGTAATCTTCGAAAAGTTCCACATTGGCGATGAAAGGCGCCACGGCCGGCAGGCTTTGCAGATTCAGTTCACGCAGTTGCCGTGAATCCAACACCTCCATGGCCAATCCCACCCGTTGCGCATTCTCGGGCCGCTTGCGCGCGCTCACCAGAATTTCATCCAGGATCGCCGAAGGTTCCTGGGCATAGGCCGGCACTGCCTGCAAGGACAAAGCAAAGAGGAACATTCCTGTTGAGCCTGACAATCCCTTACTACCAGTGGGTGTCGAATTGATGATGACTTCTCCTGCTTCAGTCAGCCTTGTTGGCGACGGCATTATCAACCTTTTGGAAGCCTCGCGGCAACTTGCTGCCGCGTCTGCCTCTTTCACCACGGTAGTGCTCCAATTCCTGGGCCCTCAAGGTGAGATGACGCTTGCCCGAGTAAATCGTCAGCGAATCGCCTGGCAGCAGCACCGCAAGCGCCACCACAAACTCCAGACGGTCCGCCACCCGCGCGCCAGGGATACTGATGATTTTATTGCCCTTGCCCCGGGGCAACTGGGGCAGTTCCGCGATATTGAACATCAACATGCGGCCTTCATTGCTGATGGCCACCACTTCCGCCGCGGTCAAGTCAGCCACTTGTAGCGGCGGCATCACCCGTCCTCCCTTGGGCAAGCTCAATACCGACTTGCCGGCCCGGTTCTTGCCCACCAGGTTATCCAGGGTGGTGACGAAGCCATAACCGGCGTCCGAGGCCAACAGGTAGTGATCCGCGGGCTCCCCAAACACGACCCCTTCGAAGGTGGCCCCCGAGGGGGGGCTGCATCGACCGGTCAAAGGCTCACCCTGGCCGCGGGCGGATGGCAAGGTGTGGGCCAGCAGGGAATAGGCACGGCCGGTGGAATCCATGAATACCACGTTCTGGTTGCTGCGGCCCTTGTCATGAAGCTTGAGGCGGTCACCGGATTTGTATCCGAGACCGG